>JAAYOY010000092.1 GCA_012520035.1 Bacillota bacterium | reverse complement strand
TGGATGAGAGAACCTGGAAACTTAAAGTTCATAAAATGGCCAAGGAGCAGTATGAAACAGAAGCCATTTCTAAAACCTGGTAATATTAACCACGTAAAAAAAGGAGGTAAGAGCAGATGGCCACAGAAAGTGGTGTTAGGAGCAGAGAATGGGAAAATTCCTTTGAAGAAATATACGACGGTGTCATAGATGAATCCAAGCCGCCGCTACCATTATTCCAGAAAGCATATGACGGGGCTATTATTGCTACCAGTTATGCCGAAATTTTGCTCAACCAGGCGATTAAGCGCTACGGTCCCGAGCATCCTGTAGGTTACCCCGATACGGGATATTACCTGCCTGTAATTATGAGCCTGAGTGGTGAGAAGGTTGAAAAGTTGGGCGAGCTGGTTCCCATCTTAAACCGCATGCGCAACCAGATCAAGGAGGAGCTCAATTTCTATAATGCCCGGCTATGCGGTGAATCAACGGCCTATGCCGCTGAAATAATTGAAGCTCTGCGTTACCTGAAGGGTGAAGATCTCCACGTTGCTCCGTGGACAGGATTTTTAGGCGACCCGGTAGTTCGCCGCTATGGGATCCTCCTGGTGGACTGGACAATCCCCGGCCAGGCTGTCCTGGTAGGTAAAGCCAAATCTACGGAAGCCCTGGCGAAGATCGTCGGCGACCTGCAGGCCAAAGGTTTCATGATCTTTATGGCTTACGAGGTTGTGGACCAGGCTATCGAAGCTGGTTTGAAACTGGGTATTGACTTTATTACCTTTACACTGGGTAACTTTACCCAGGTTATACACGCAGTAAACTATGCTTTGCGTGCCGGTCTTGCTTTCGGCGGGATTACCCCCGGACTGAGGGAAGAACAGCGTGACTATCAGCGGCGCCGTGTGCGGGCTTTTGTGCTGCATTTCGGTGAAAGGGATGAAGTGCAGGTAGCAGCGCATTTTGCCGCTATCTTCCTCGGGTTCCCTGTCCTTGTTGACCACGAACTTCCTGAAGATGAGCAGATTCCCAACTGGTATATCTCCCATCCCGATTACGATACCATGGTTCAGGTGGCACTGGAAGTGCGTGGGATCAAGCTGAAAATTCTTGATATTCCCGTGCCGTTTACCGTTGCCCCCGCTTTTGAAGGAGAGGCTATCCGCAAGAAGGATATGTACCTGGAGTTTGGAGGCGGCCGTACTCCGTCCTTTGAGCTGGTAAAGATGGTTGGGGAAAGCGAAATCGAAGACGGGAAAGTAGAAGTAATCGGCCCTGAAGTGGATGAGATCCAAGAGGGGGCAGCCATCAGCGGTGGGCTTTATGTCAAGATTTACGGTCGTAAAATGCAGGAAGACTTTGAGGGCGTTCTGGAGCGCCGTATCCATGACTTTGTAAACTACGGCGAGGGCCTCTGGCATACCGGACAGCGGAATACCTGCTGGTATCGCGTAAGCAAGGATTGTGTTGCCAAGGGCTTTAAGTTCCGTCATTATGGAGACCTGCTTATCGCCAAGTTCAAAGACGAGTTTCCGGCTATTGTGGACCGTGTCCAGGTAACGGTCTATACAGATCCGAAGATGGTGGAAGAAAAACTGGAAGAAGCCAGGAAGGTATATGCCGAACGTGACGCCCGTCTGGCAGGTCTTACCGATGAGTCGGTAGATGTCTTTTATTCCTGCACCCTCTGCCAGTCCTTCGCACCCAACCACGTCTGTGTGGTAACCCCGGAACGCCTGGGGCTTTGCGGTGCCGTGAGCTGGCTCGATGGTAAAGCTTCTAACGAGATCGATCCCACCGGTCCTAACCAGCCGATCAAAAAAGAGGGTCTCATAGATGAGGTTAAGGGGATCTGGGAATCGGTGAACGAATTTGTATACAATAACACGAACCGATCCGTTGAAGAGTGCTCCATGTACTCCTTTATCGACCGGCCAATGACCTCCTGCGGGTGCTTCGAATGTATTATGGGTATTGTTCCCGAAGCGAACGGGGTAATGATTACAACCCGCGAGCACGGCGGCATGACCCCCTGCGGGATGAACTTCTCCACCCTGGCCGGCTCTGTCGGCGGCGGAGTGCAGACTCCGGGCTTTATGGGCCATGGCCGTACATTTGTTACCAGCAAGAAGTTCATCAGGGCTGATGGCGGTCTGGGGCGCCTGGTCTGGATGCCCAAAGAGCTCAAGGAATGGTTGGGCGACGACCTGAGAAAAGCTGCTGAAGCTCAGGGGCTTGGAGCAGATTTCGTGGATAAGATTGCCGACGAAACCATTGGAGAGACGGCGGAGGAGATCCTGCCCTTCCTGGAAGAAAAGGGGCACCCTGCACTCACAATGGAACCGTTGATGTAAATAGAGCTAATATAAGTTGTTACAATTGTAAAGATGAGCCCGTAGATGGAGCCCTGCGATGAAGTCTGTGGGAATTTCATCTGTATAAAACAAAAAGTGAAAGGAGTCGACAAAATGGGTTTAACAGGATTAGAGATCTTTAAGCATTTGCCGAAAACCAACTGCAAGAAATGTGGTTTTCCAACCTGTCTGGCCTTTGCTATGGCCCTGGCAAACGGTAAGACTTCTTTGGATAACTGTCCTGACGTTTCGGATGTGGCGAAGGAGGCCCTTTCTTCTGCTGCTGCTCCGCCTATTCGCCTGGTAAAGGTAGGCAGCGGGGACAATGTCCTTGAGATGGGTGATGAAACGGAGATCTTTCGCCATGATAAGCGCTTCAATCACCCGACGGTAGTTGCTATTGCAGTAAACGATAACGAAGATATTGATGCCAAAATTGATGCTATTAACGGACTGGCCTTTGATCGGGTAGGTCAGCATTATGAAGTTGATATGGTCGCACTTGTCAACGCTTCAGGTGATGCTGCAACCTTTAAAGCCGCTGCCGAAAAAGCTGCTGCCAAAACACAGAAAAACTTTACCCTCGTTACTGCCGATGTTGCCGCTATGGAAGGTGCGCTGCAGGTCCTTGCGGGGCGCAAGCCTGTAATTTATGCCGCGGACAAGGATAACTATGAAAAGATGACCGAACTGGCCAAAGCAAACGGTTGCCCCCTGGCAGTGAAGGGTGAAAACCTGGACGATTTGGCGGAACTGGTGGATAAAATAGTTGCTCTCGGATACCGTGAACTGGTTCTCGACCCCGGTTCTCGCGATACCTCAAAAGTTCTGGCGGATATGACCCAGATTCGCCGCCTGGCTGTAAGGAAAAAATTCCGTTCGTTTGGTTATCCGACAATGGTCTTTACCAGCAAGGATGATCCACAGGAGGAAATGCTGCAGGCGATAACCTATATCGCTAAATATACAGGGCTTGTTGTCTTAAATACTACAAAAAAAGAGCTTTTACTCCCCCTCTTAAGCTGGAGAGCAAATGTTTACACCGATCCCCAAAAGCCCGTTGCTGTCGAGCCCGGTGTGTATGAAATAGGAGAAGTAAATGAAAATTCACCTGTTTACTGCACTACGAACTTCTCCCTGACATACTTCCTGGTGGAGGGCGAAGTGGACGCAACCCGTATTCCCAGCTATATTATCTCTGTTGACACCGGCGGGATTTCTGTTTTAACGGCATATGCAGATAACAAATTTACTGCAGAAAAGATTGCTGCAGCTATTAAAGATCTGGGTATGGAAGAGAAAGTAAAACATAAGCAAATCGTCATCCCCGGAGCAGTCGCTGTCCTTAAAGGAAAACTTGAAGACGAGTCCGGATGGGAGGTCATCGTTGGACCGAGAGAGTCCGCCGGTATCCAAAAGTTTGCCAAGGAAAGATTTGCCTAAAATAGTATTTATTCATAATACCGTTTATTCTGGCCGGAGAATGCCGGTTAAACGAGAATTTCATTAAAAGGTACGAAAGGAGTAGAGCGATGGCTGTAGAGCTTTTTAAAGAAAAATATAGAAGCCAGGTTCGAGAAGTTGTACTGGGAGCGACCAAAGAAGAAGGTGGAACTCGTAGCCATACTCTTAAAGTCGGCGGGGAAAGTGCACTGCCCTTTCTCCATTTCGAAGGGAAAATCCCCAATCGTCCACTGGTTGCCATGGAAATATGGGACATTGTTCCCGAAGAATGGCCGGCTGGCCTGAAGAGTTTTTTTGAAGACGTATATAACGATCCCGGAGCCTGGGCGAAGAAGTGCGTTGAAGAGTACGGGGCTGATCTAATCGCCGTACGCTTTAAGAGCGCGGATCCGGATATCAAGGATGCCTCGGCTGAAGAATGTATCGCCACGCTGAAGAAAGTCCTGGAAGCTGTGGGGGTTCCGCTGATTATTTACGGCTGCGGAAAGGCGGAGAAGGATAACACGATCATCGGTCCCCTGGCTGAAGCAGCGGAAGGGGAAAACTTACTCCTGGGAGTTGCAGAGCAGGATAATTTTAAGTCGGTTGCCAGCGCTGCAATGGCCTACAAGCATTGCTTAATTGCACAGTCCCCCATAGATATTAATATCGCCAAGCAGTTAAATATTTTAATCGCTGAAATGAGTACACCTCTTCTGGACCGTATCGTAATTGACCCCACAGTAGCTTCCCTTGGCTACGGTATCGAGTATAGTTATTCAATTATGGAAAGAGCCCGGTTTGGTGCCCTGCAGGGCGATCGGATGCTGGCGATGCCCACTATAGCGAATGTTGGTCATGAGGTCTGGAGCAAAAAAGAATCTTTTATTTCTGAGGAAGAGCAACCGGGATGGGGCTGCCAGGAAGAGCGTTCCATAGGCTGGGAAGCTGCTACAGCCGGTGCATTGCTCCAGGCAGGGATGGATATTCTGGTTATGCGTAATCCGAAAGCTGTGGGGCTGGTCAAGAAACTGATTGACGATATGATGCAGGATAACAGTTAAAGTTTTCATTTAAATAATTATACAATTTAATGATTATACAATGAACAATATCTTGTAATGGCGATTTATTATTGGCTTACTTCCAATTGTTAGTTTGTTGGAAACTGATTATTTCCTTAGAAGAACAAAGGGAGGTTTGAAAATGATCATTATTGGTGAGAGGATCAACGGGATGTTCCGCGATATCGCTAATGCCATACGTGAAAGAGATCCCCGTGCTGTTATTGAATGGGCTAAGAAGCAGGAAGCCATGGGAGCCGGCTACCTGGATCTCAATGTAGGGCCCGCGGTTGCGGATCGTGTCTCAGCGATGAAATGGCTGGTGGAGGTTACGCAGGAAGCCAGCAAGTTGCCTCTATGCCTGGATTCTACCGATTATGATGCTATTGAGGCTGGCCTTGAGATCTGCAAACGTCCGGCAATGATCAACTCTGTTCCGGCTATTCAGGAGAAAATGGACAGGGTTTTTACACTGGCAAGCAAGTATAATGCCGAAGTTATCGGCCTGGCGATGAACGAAGAAGGTATCCCCAAAGATGCGGAGAGCCGCGTAGCCCTGGCTATGGAGCTGGTAGCCAACTGTGATGCCTATGGCGTGCCCATTGACAATCTTTATATAGATCCTCTGGTTTTACCCTGTAATGTGGGACAGGATCACGGCCCCGAAGTTTTTGAGACTCTGAGGCAGATTAAAATGCTCTCCGATCCGCCGCCTAAAACGACGGTAGGGTTAAGCAACATTTCTCAGGGAACCAAGAACAGGGAATTAATTAACCGTGTTTTTGCGGTTATGGCAATGGCCTGCGGCCTGGATTCAGCTATCGCCGATGCTTGTGATGAAGAGCTGGTTGCTTCCATTGCAACCGCCAGAGTCGTTCTGAATATGGACATATACTGCGACTCATATGTTGATGTCTTCAAGTCACAAAATCAGTAAATACACAGTAACAAAAGCTGGAATCTGTTTTATGAAGAGGGAAGGTGAGAGAAATGATAGTTGGTGAACGAAAACCATTGGCAGAAATCTCCAAGATGCTGGAACCTTTCCGGAAAATATGTATTTTAGGCTGCGGCACCTGTGTTACCGTATGTCTGGCGGGAGGCGA
>JAAYOY010000091.1 GCA_012520035.1 Bacillota bacterium | reverse complement strand
TGCTCCTTTAACCACAGGGGAGAAAAAGGACTGTTAAAAAGAAACATATCTAGAATATAATGGGATAACCATTAATTTACATTTTAATGCTTGACAGTGCTCGAAATTTTTTATGCAACGCTACTGACTATATATATTTTCTACTTCTTTTTCACTTAAAATAATACGTCATACTTTCTTTGACGGATTTTTTATGGCTTCTTTTATCACATCTACAATAATCGCACCATCACTGGGCCTAAATCCTGCTGGGGAGCCCCTAAAAAAAGTCTGTCCATGCGTTTTTTGATTTTAAATCTATAAATATTGATAACTTATCTTTTAGCTTTAAAGCAGGCACAGCCGTTTCAGGATCTAGTTTATGTATTAATTCACACTCAAAACGTACCGGGAAATCATGATCCTCCCAAATAGCTTGTCCTTTCAATGTAACTTCAGACTTCACCTCTAATACACCTACAAAACGAGAGATGCCAGTTAAATTGCAGATAAAGTAATCCTCTGGCTTAATTTTTTGAGCTATATTTTTTCTGCGTTCTTTAAATACAGTTGCCGTTGCCCCCTGTTTTAAAAATTCTTCCTACGTTTTTCCTGTAAACAAATCTAACCAATACCTTTTGGGCATGTTATCCCTCTGTTATTAATAATTATACTGGTGAAATAATCCTTTAATAGTAGAAACACGTTTTCCGTTTCTATTTTCTAAATTCTCCATTCTCGCCGCAAGTTCCTGTCAGTTTTTACACAATTATACAAACTTATCTGCCCTAGCGCGTATTTCTCCCGTCCCGCACGTATGCTCAGGGCAAGGGCACGTATTGGGCGTACGTAACCCAAACATGCATATGTAAAGCAGGCAACCTGTTTGGCAGGCGTGCTTGAGTAATTTCCGGCCTCCCCGTAAGGGTATTTCCAGTGCGGAAAGTATATTGCAAATCTCTTTTTATTTTTCTTTCTCCGGTAGGATTTTCCATGTAGTTCGTAGAATTAATAGTTTTCTAGCAGTTTCAAGACAAAAATAATGTAAGGTGACTCCTTTAAATATCAATAATTGCCAAATTTTGACATACGTCGATCGGGTTAGCCTTGAATTTGAAGGAGGGAGAGTTTGCAAGTGCAGGATCGTTATACGGGAGATGTTGGAGATTTTGGCAAGTACGGGCTATCGCTAGCATTTGTTATAAGGATGGAACCAGAAAAACATTAAAATTGTTAAACTGGTATCTAGTTCCTGATACAGGCAACCCTGGGGATGGTAGGTTTATCAACTATCTTCAAGAAAATTCCCACCAACAGACAAATATTTATCTGAGGATGAAAGATTAAATGTTACGATGTTCCCCCTGAATCTACCCGGTACGGTTATATCATTTTTCAGGTAAGAGAAAGCGTAAACGATTTATATCTTGGACTTGAAACCACACTGGGAAACGGAAAATGGCATTTTAAAATTAATTACAAGACATGCAGTATGAAAAATTTGAGCGTAGAGCATGCTGTGTTGTTCGGGAAGTATTTTAAAATATAAAGTCAAAAGAGAAGGTAAGGAAAGTTTCGTACTTTAAAAAGCCCTTGTTTTTTATATGATAAATTTTATAAAAATACCGGAAAAATTAATAAAAAATTATTAAATTTATTTTGATTTAAAGTAGAAACGCCCCTTCCATCAAGAAGGAGCGTCAAACCAGCAATGCTATTGCTGGCGCTGTTCTATTTTTATTTTAATTGTTAATTTACATTTTGTCAAGTAGAAGGGTTTGAAAAATAATGGATAGATTGATAGCTTACATAGATGGTTTTAATTTATATTTCGGTATGAAAGATAAGGGATGGAGACGCTATTATTGGCTTAATCTCCAAAAATTACGTAAAAATTTATTAAAATCCAATCAAAAACTCATAACTACTAAATATTTTACTGCACGAATAACAGACCCACCAGATAAACAAAAAAGGCAATCCGCATATATCGAGGCACTTAGTTTATTAAATGATTTTGAGATTTTTCTTGGAAAATATCAATTAAACAAGTGGGAATGTGCCAGTTGCCATTCTCTTTTCGATATTCCTAATGAAAAAATGACAGATGTAAATATAGCTGTAGAATTATTAACAGACGCATTTCAGGATAATTTCGATGTAGCTTTAGTTATTTCTGCTGATAGCGATTTAGTCGCGCCTATTAAAAAAACAAAAGAATTATTTCCATCGAAAAGAATTATAATTGCATTTCCACCGAAAAGGCATTCTGTTACTTTAGCCAAAGCTGCCGACGCAAGTTTTACTATAGGTAGAAAAAAATTAGCCAGCAGCTTATTTCCTCAGAAAATTAAAAAACCAGACGGGTATATTATTGAATGCCCTGAAAGGTGGCTAAAAAAAGAATAATAGAATTTGCGTAGCAGTCAAAGAGGAGGTGTTTCGACAGCCATGCGTAACCCCAATGGATACGGACTCTTTTTAAAATGCCAGGCCGCAGGCGCAACCCTGGTGCGCCAGAATTACAACAGGCTGCCCTGGAAGCATTGAAATACAGAAGCTCACCCCCCACGCCTGCCGGCATACCTTCGCTTTGATTATGGCCGCAGCAAACGTGGACCCACTCTACACCCAGCGCATAATCGGCCATACTTATTATGACTTTACAGCAAAGAGTATACGCACCCAGAGCTAAAAGAATTAAAGAAAGCAATAAACAAAATTTAAGCTTCTTTTTTATTAAAAATTTGCATGTTGTACGCATGTTGTAAACACATTTTTGGTCATTTTCTGATTGATATTATAGCCGTGCTCAAGGCATAGAAAAAACCCTGCAAGCTTCGATTCCTGCAGGGTTTATCGTTGTTCTTACTGGTGGGGCTGCCGAGGATCGAACTCGGGACCTCTTGAATGTGAGTCAAGCGCTCTCCCCCTGAGCTACAGCCCCAGATAAAACACTTGTATAAACT
>JAAYOY010000090.1 GCA_012520035.1 Bacillota bacterium | reverse complement strand
GGGTTTATTTATACATTAATCTCTATAATCTGGGGGTTCTCCGCCCGTTTGCTGTTTCCTGATCTTGCCGTGGCCGATGATGCTACCCCCGCCCTGCTGTCGTTGGATATAGTACCAACCGCGATTGCCCTTTTTGTACTGCTCGGTATTACCGCGGCAGCTATCTCAACGGTGAACTCGATCATCCTTACTCTTTCCTCCATGGTCTCCAGAGATGTTGTCAAAAGGATCAATCCCAATATTGATGAAGATTTTGAGCTGCTGGTAGGTAAGGTATTTATACCGCTTTTTACTATAGCTATTTTCTTTTTTGCCAGCTTGCGCCTGGGGCTTATCGCTGTTCTGTCGGTGGCATCTTCAGCGGGACTTCTGGTTACGGTTCCTTCCCTTATAGGTGCCTTTTTTTGGAAAAGAGGTACCGCGGCCGGAGCTATTACCAGCATTATAGTCGGCGGCATAATAGCGGCATATTTCCAGTTCGGTGGTGTGCAGCCGCTGGGCTGGGGGCCGGGAATATGGAGTGGTATCGTTTCCTTAATTCTTTTTATCGTGGTGAGTCTCTTCACAGAGCCTCCACGTGAAAAAGCTGAGGAATTTCTTGCCTATGTAAACGGTGCGCTGAAGGAGAAAAATGCTATCTAAAAGAGCTTGAATATTTATTATGCGCCAAGGAACATAGTTTTACCGGTTTTTTAGATTTATCTGGTCAATAAAAAAGCAGCTTTCTTTTTATAATGAGGCTGCTTGTTGTTTTTAAATATTTATAAGATATTTTTCTAAAATCTGTTTATCTGACACACTTTTACTACACATTGAAAACGTGAAGAAATTTATGGAAGAAATAGATAATACTTACTGAATAATTTTTTTTCTGGTTTTGGTCAGGTTCTTTTTAGCTGGAAGTTATGATAAAATAATAAATAATATTATAGATCATTTCGAAATATTTTAGGGAGGAATAATAGGTAATATTTCCTTAACCCCGGAAGGTATTTTCCCCCGGATAACGAATTAAAAAAATGAAGGGAATATGGAGGATTATTGTGAATAAATACTGGTGTATTTTTATTTTGTTTATGTTTTTTTTCAGTATTCCTGCAGCCGTAAGCGCTAATGGAATAGAGGTTGAAGTTAACGGTGAAACAGTTGAATTTATTAATCCCCCGCACATAGAGAATGGGTATATATTAGTACCGGCGCGGGAGTTTTTTACCCTCTTGGGTGCTGTGGTTTCCTGGGACGGTAAAACTAAAGCGACAATTGCTGTTAAGGATAAGGTGAGGGTTAACATACCCGTTGGGAGCAACGTGGCAACGGTTAATGACGTGCCGGTACAGGTTGATGTCCCGGCTATGATTATCGGCAGCCATGTTTATATTCCCCTGCGGTTTGCTGCTGAATCCCTGGGTGGAGAGGTAAACTGGGAAGCAGGCAGTAGCAAAGTGTTGATAACGACTTCTGCCAGGAAGCTTGGCTCAAGGGGGGGCGGAGGTAGGGATCCCGCCGGTATTTACGGAGGTAAGATTAATATTAATGCGGCGGGTGTGGATGAACTGGTAGGGATAAAAGGGGTCAGCAAGGAGATAGCCGAAAAAATTCTTGCCCATCGGGAAACATTCGGTCCTTACAAAAGTTTTGGAGAAATAAAAGATTTACCGTCGGTAGACGATGCATTATTTAAAATTTTGAAAGCAAACCTTATAATATCGTATAAAGAAAAAGGGCAGGGGTGCTATTACGGAAATGAGTTCCACGGGAATAAGACGTCAAGCGGTGAAATTTACGATAAAAATTTGTATACAGCCGCCCATCGCACCCTCCCTTTTGGAACCATGGTTAAGGTAACCTTTCCGGAAACCGCCCGCAGCGTTTGGGTGCGGATTAATGACCGGGGTCCACATGCTCCGGGGAGAATTATTGATCTTTCCGCTGCTGCCGCTAATGCTATTGGGCTGACACCTTACGGTATTGGAAGGGTTGAGCTGGAGGGAATTATAGAAGGTTAAGTTTATTATTCTTTTAGTTGCATTGAGAATTGATAATAACCACCGGGCCCAAAGTAAAACCCGGCACTTTCGTTTTATTTTTTCATTATGAAATCTTGCAATCTAAGTATATATTAATTTAAGTATACATTAATAATGTTCAACCGGGGGGTTATTGTATAATTGCAACCATCTGCCGCTATTGTTAAAATAATCGACGATATTTTTCATCCCCGTTCCATTGCTGTTGTTGGAGCATCAAAGGGGCATACTTCTTTTGGTTATCAGTATTTGCAAATTCTGGTTGAATCCGGTTACCGGGGGCGCTTATATCCGGTTAATCCGCAAGAGAAAGAAATACTTGGAATCCAAGTTTACCCATCCCTTGAAGATATTCCGGGAGAAATTGATTATGTCATCTGTTGCATTAATGCCAGGTTTGTTTTAGATTTGCTCGCTCAGAGCTCGCGAAAAAAAGTCAAGGCTATACACCTTTTTACTGGAAAGTTAAGTGAAACTGGAGACGAAAAAGCTCTTCAGCTAGAAGAGGAAATAAAAAAACGGGCTCAAAATTTAGGGATACGCTTAATAGGTCCCAACTGTATGGGAATCTACAATCCGGGGGAACGGATTGCTTATAATCATGATTTATGCATGGAGCCGGGTTCTGTGGGAGCAATAATTCAAAGCGGCGGACTTGCCGGTGAGATAGTGCGGCTGGCAGCCCTGCGGGGAGTTCGTTTTAGTAAGGTTGTCAGTTATGGGAATGCGGCAGACCTAAACGAAACCGACTTTCTGGAGTATTTATTGTGGGACAAAGAAACGAAAATTATTCTCATGTATCTTGAAGGCGTTAAAGATGGCCAAAAGTTTTTTAAAACACTGCGCAGGGTAACAAAGGAAAAACCTGTAATCGTATTAAAAGGTGGAAGAAGCAGGGCAGGTGCCAAATCTGTTACTTCCCATACTGCTTCTATTGCCGGATCGATAAGTACATGGCAGGTAGTATTGCGACAGGTTAAAGCGGTTCAAGCCAATAGTTTAACCGAACTGATTGATCTTTGTACAGCATTTTATTTTCTTCCCCCGATAACCGGAAATCGGGTGGGGGTTGTCGGAGGAGGCGGAGGCAAAAGTGTTCTGGCCGGCGATGAATATGAGGAAGCCGGCCTTGAAGTTGTCCCCATTCCTGATGAGATAATTCAATTGTTAGCAAAGATGAACCCTAAAGTGCGCCGGTGGCTTGTCAATCCTGTTGATGCGTCCATCCTGGCCAGTTTAAATATAGAATCTGCTGATGTATTAAGATGTATGGCCCAATCACCTTATTTTGATCTGTTATGTATCAATTCATCCGAGGATTCATTATTTTACAAGGATGATTGGATTGCATTTATGCAAAGCTATATGAATGAAGCTGTAAAAATTCATAAAGAGGGAAGTAAGCCGGTTATTGCTGTGGTAGGCAACCCCGAAATTGGGATTAGCCAGGTTGATAACTGGCGTTGGCAGACTCTTTTTAGATTGCGTGAACAGTTAATAAGGGAGGGTATACCTGTTTTCTCCAGCGCCGGTCAGGCGGCGACGGCAATCGTAAAATTGGCATATTATTATAGATATCAAAAAGCAGAGGGATATAACAAATGATTTTTTCAATCCTGGAGGCAAAAGCTCAGGGGCTAAAAAAACTTACCGAATTTGAGGCTAAAGAAATATTAAAAACAGCCGGCATACCTGTGGTAAAGACATTTCTCGCAAGGTCAAAAGAAGAAGCGCAGCTACTTGCCGATAATATTGGTTATCCGGTGGTGTTGAAGATTTGCTGCCGGGATTTGGTACATAAAACAGAAGCGGGTGGAGTTTCGCTGGGTCTTGCCGGTTCGGGGGAAGTTGGACTTGCCTATGATCGTATGCTTAAAACCATGAAAACAGAACATCCCCGTTATAGTATTGAGGGGGTGACCGTCCAACCGATGATCGACGGGGGGATCGAAGTAGTTGCCGGTGTTACCCGGGATCCGCAGTTCGGGGCGATGGTAATGTTCGGTTTGGGTGGGATATTTGTCGAGATATTAAGGGATGTATCATTCCGCATAGTACCTCTAACCGAAGAGGATGCTTATGAGATGATCGATGAAATCAGGGGACGTGCGCTTTTGGATGGGGCAAGAGGGACAGATCCGGTAAAAATTGAAGCGCTCGCTGAGGTACTTCTTAAGCTATCTCATTTTGCTGAAGCTAACCCGGGAGTGAAAGAGCTTGATATCAATCCTCTATTTGCGGATAGCCGGGGGTGCGTTGCTGCAGATGCGCGTATTATACTGGAATAATGATTCTTGTGAGGATTAAAAGAACTTGATAACTATTCCCTTCTTTGTTTCCCTGTTTTGTTTGAAAATTTTAAAAATGGTTAGATCCAAAGTTTAATAGTATTGATAGTATATAGTAAAAATATTGTCGGGGATAATATTAATAGACATGAATGCACTAATGGGATAGGAGTGTTATTATTGAAGGAAATTGTGCTTATTGAACCAAAAACCAAAAGGGGGCATGTCTATAGCATGGTGCGCATGCCACGCCTGGGTTTGCCTTTATTGGGGGCGCAGTTAAAAGCCGAGGGATATAAGGTGTCCATTTATACGGCATCGCCGGAAACCCTGCCCTGGAATAAAATTTTGGAGGCCGATCTGGTTGGGGTTTCAACCACTACTTCTACCAGTTTTGATGCCTATCGTATCGCGAGCCACCTGCGCGCTAATAATATTCCCGTTGTGATCGGCGGTATTCATGCAACCTATCTGCCGGATGAGGCTTTACATTACGCGGATTATGTTGTGAGGGGGGAGGCGGATTACACCTTTCTCCCATTGGTGCGAGCGATAAAAGAAGGTCAGTTGCCCAGGGATATTCCGGGAGTATCTTACTGGGATAATGGAGTACCTGTGCATAACCCCGCCCAGGATTGCTGGGTGGAGATGGATGATCTCCCCATCCCCGACTTGAGTCTTTTTGTGCAGGGAAAGCCTGGCGGCGCTATTCCGGTGATGACTTCCCGCGGGTGTCCCTTTAATTGTACCTTTTGCAGTGTTACCCCGATGTTTGGAAGGGGCTATCGCTACCGCAGTACGGAAAAGGTGTTGGAGGAGCTTTCTCTTTACCGAGGACAGCATGTGTTTTTTTGTGACGATCATTTTACTGCTAACCCGAAGCGCACTAAAGAGGTACTGCGGGGAATGTTGGATCGAAAAATTAACCTTAAGGGGTGGGGGGCCCAGGTTCGTGTCGATGCAGCCAGGGACGAAGAATTTTTAGAGCTGATGCGGCGTACCAGGGGGAATATTGCTTATATCGGGTTAGAATCAATCAATCCTGCCACACTTAAAGCTTATAACAAACAACAAAGCTTGGATGATATCGAGGAGGGTATTCGACGTTTTCACGATTACGGAGTAAGGATACATGGTATGTTTGTTTTCGGCAGTGACAGTGACACTGTGCAGACGATCAGGGACACCGTGGATTTTGCTTTGAAAATGCGTATTGACAGCGTGCAGTTTTTGATGCTCACACCTTTACCGGGAACACCGTTGTTTAAACAACTGGAATCCGAGGGGCGTCTTATTACCAAGGAGTGGGACCTTTATGACGGCCACCATGCAGTCTTTCAACCTGCGCTAATGTCCCCCGAGCAGCTCCAGGAGGAGTCTTTCAAGGCGTTTAAGCGTTTTTACTCCATGTCCCATATATTTCAAAATACAATGTTAACAGGCTGGGGTTCTTCCCTCTACCGCGGGGTAGGTTGGTGGCTGGTGAAACGTTTTGAAAAACAAAACCGCTGGTACGATCAAATTTTAGAGCGCTTACAAAATAAGAGCAGCCGTTCAGTACCTCTTCTTTATCGCCGGATTCCCATTAATCAGGAAGGAAAATTAAAGCGGGATGAAGCGGCAAATCACTTAAAGATCTATGTCTCGGAGAGTAACGGTGTTTTTTATCTGCGCCTGCGGGGCTTATTAAACCGGTTTGCCTTGAGGGAATTGAACCGGACACTCAAGGGTCTGGTACCCAAGCCCTGTTTGCAACTTGTCATTAATACCGAAGGGCTATCTTTTTCAGAAAAAACAGCCCGTGCATTTACCCGCTCTCTAGAGCGCCTCGGAAGACGTGTTGGCCGGGTACAGATAATATACCGTAAGGGTGATCTCCGGCATTCATTTTTGAAAAAGAAATCCTTTAGGATCCAACGGTTTGAATTGCTCCCTGGCAAGGAAAGGTAAACAGTGTATATTACTTAAAAGAGACACCTGAATACCAATAGCATTTTGAAGCCAATTTTTTTCTAGTAAAAAGTGGTGCATGCAAACTCGCTACTGCGGAGGAACCCGTAGCGACTATAAGCCTGCACCACTTTTTTTGGTTTATTCATCCCTATATTTGCATTTGCGGCTGTTGCATTTGTTCGTCGAGAATTCTGGGTACTTTATACCATCCGTTTTGTTGCATGATCTGAAAAATTCTATAGTGATCATTTAAATATTGATCATGAAAATCTTTAAAGGTCTGGCGCAAGTTCTGGTCTTGGGCTTCAAGTATTGCCATCATATAGCCCTCAGCCATATGTTTTACACCGGTTAACATATCGCCCGCGATATCTTTATCGGTAAATTGTTGCATGTAGGGCATATCATAACCTCCTTTTTATCTTCTGTTTAATTTTCTGTTAGATTTTTAGGAGAGCAGGTGGCCTCCACCGGCTTGCTGCAATAAGGAAGAGAGTCTGTTTGCTCTTTCCTGGCATTGGGTACTCATTTGTTGAATTATGTTCCTCATGTTGGGGTCCTGGACCTGGCTTGAGTATGCATTTAGCTTTTTTAAACACAGTGATTCACCCTGATACTGATGGAAAATAGACATAAACTCAGCTTTGCCGATATTTTTTATGTTGGTTCTAACTTGCTGCATTATATCCCTCCTTCCGCTAAAAGCTTGATTTTATCTTATCCGTTATCCTTGCATCTATACGTGGCATCATATGGTTAAATATTCTTTTAATATCTTCCTTTATCCGTAGGTTTATAGCACCTGCGCGGTAGACAGGATTTCAGGGTTATAGTATAATATTTCTAATTTATGCAGGTTTTTTGGAGGTTTTCCATGAAGAAATATTATGTTTATGATACAACTTTAAGAGACGGGGCACAAAGGGAGGGTATTTCCTTTTCTGTTAGCGATAAAATTGAGATAGTACAACTACTGGATGCTTTAGGAATAGACTACATTGAAGGCGGATGGCCGGGTTCCAACCCAAAAGATATTGAGTTTTTTGACCGTTTAAAGGATTTATCTTTAAAACATGCCAAGGTATCTGCTTTTGGGAGTACCAGACACGCCAACAAAGATGTGGAAGCGGATGATAATGTTAAAGCCCTGCTGGAGGCAAAAACACCCGTGGTGACAATTGTAGGAAAAAGCTGGGATTTTCATGTAACTCAGGCCCTCGGTACCACGCTGGAAGAAAATCTGCACATGATCGCCGATACTGTTGCCTATTTGAAAGCAAAGGGTTTGGAGGTTATCTATGATGCGGAGCACTTTTTTGACGGTTTTTTTAACAACCCTGATTATGCCCTGCAAACTATCCGGGTAGCTGCAGATAACGGCGCGGATACTGTTGTATTGTGTGATACTAACGGGGGAACATTGCCACTGGACGTAAAAAAGGTTATTGAGGCTGTAAAAAAGGAAATTGATGTTCCTCTCGGCATTCATGCCCATAATGATTGCGGAATGGGGGATGCAAATTCAATCATTGCATTACAAAGCGGGGCTGTCCATGTTCAGGGAACGATAAACGGATACGGGGAGAGGTGTGGTAATGCAGATCTCTGCTGCATAATACCCAACATGTACTTCAAGTTAAATATCAAGAAATTTAAGCCCCAGTTGAAAGAATTAACGAGGATTTCTAAAGTTGTTGCCGAGCTGGCCAATATGATTCCCCTTGACGGGCAACCATATGTCGGAAGAAATGCTTTCACACATAAGGGTGGTATTCATGTCGATGCAGTGGTGAAGCATGCCCGTACTTATGAACATGCCAATCCGGAAGAGGTAGGCAATAAACGCCGTATCCTGGTTTCGGAGCTCTCCGGCAAGAGCAGTATTCTCTCAAAGGCCAGGGATGATGAAATACAATTAATTAAGAATTATCCGGAGGCAAGAGAAGTATTGCAAGCGATCAAGAAAATGGAGCATGAAGGATACCAGTTTGAAGGGGCTGAAGGTTCTTTCGAGCTTCTTATCTGGAAAACGTTAAAAACTTACAATCCCCTGTTTAAGCTGGAGGGGTTTCGCGTAATACTGGATAAGGAGCGGCGGGGCAACGATCTCTATATCGAGGCAACGGTAAAACTAAAAGTAGGAGAGAGGTCGGTTCATACCGTTGCTGAGGGAAATGGCCCGGTCAATGCTTTGGATAACGCTTTGCGTAAAGCCCTGGAAGAGATTTACCCGGAGATTAAAAATATAAAGCTGGTTGATTATAAAGTGCGGGTGCTTGACGGCAAAGATGGCACAGGGGCAAAGGTGCGGGTGTTAATTACCTCTCAAAACGGCAATAAAAGGTGGGGAACAGTTGGTGTTTCGGAGAATCTTATTGAGGCCAGCTGGGTTGCACTGGTTGACAGCATCGAATACGGTCTGCTCTGCAAACGAAATCCGGCGGTGGATGATTTTAAAAAAGCCATTAGCGATATAACCTGGGAGGAAGAGTATATCGATAAAAATGAGCATTTATTAGATAACTCCGGCAAGTTTTAGAAGCAAGCAATGGTAAGAGGAGGTACATGTGAAAGAGAGGATAGATTTTTTATACGGCTTGGCAACCGCTATTGGGAGTATGCCTCATCAGGACATAGATGCGGCAATTGCGCTGATTAAAGATACGCTCTATTCCGGGCCGCACTGGCCTCAGTTGCCGAAATTAGGGAGAGAAGAAACTTTTGTCCGGCAATATTTGGCTCCGTTGTTGAGGCTGGGGATGTTGGATACAGGGAAGGCGGGGGCCTCTTTTTTTTGTAACGAGCGTAATGACTGGCTGCAAAAAATGGAGCGCTTTTATAGCCTTTATCTTGATTGCGATCTAGAAGGGGTACAAAAAGAGGATTCTCTTTCCAACTTTGCTTTCCCCCGGGGAGTGGCAACGGGTTTTTATAAATTTTTAGAGGAAGAATGGGGTAAGTTATCTAGAAAACCTCTTTTTCTTAAAGGTCAGCTGAGCGGACCGCTTTCTATAGGTTTGCAGGTAAATGACGAAAACGGTGTACCTGCCTTTTACAGAGACGACCTGCGGGATGTAATTACCAAGACCCTGGCCTTAAATGCCCGGAATCAGGTACACCTTTTGAAAAAATTTTCGCTTCCGGTAGTAATATTTATAGATGAACCGCAATTGCTTTCCTTCGGCCAATCTGCTTATGTTGCGCTTTCCAGAGAAGGGATTTCTAAGAGCATCGGTGAGGTTGTCGCAGCTATAAATGCGGAGGGTGCTTATGCCGGTGTTCACTGCTGTTCCGGCATAGACTGGTCTATTATATTTGAACTGCCCCTGCAAATAGTGAGTTTTGATGCCTATGACTATTTTGAGTCGCTGCTGGTTTACAGCGAGGCAATCGATGCTTTTTTAAAAAATGGAGGCTGTTTGGCCTGGGGTCTTGTGCCGACCTCAGAAGCTATTGAGAAGGAAAACGCCCTTTCTTTAAAAGAGAGGTTTTTTGAAGGCATCGCTCGCCTTGCGCGAAGGGGTGTTAGCCCTGAACTGCTGTCCAGACAGTATCTTTTGACCCCGAGTTGTGGGGCCGGCACTCTTTCAGTCGCTGAGTGCGAAAAAGTATACCGTATTACCTCGGAGTTGCAAAAATTGCTGTCGGAAACATCTCTTGATCATAAATAAGAAAGGAGGTTATTTTATGAGCGATAACAAATACGATTTACATAAGTTGCTTAAGGAATTAACAGAAAAAGGTGGCGCTTCGGGTTATGAAGAAAGCATTGCAAAGATAATTGCAGATGCCTTTGCGCCATATATAGACGAACAAAGGACGGATAACCTGGGAAACCTTATTTTTTTAAAAAAAGGAAATGGTACAGGCGGGCCGAAGGTTCTTTTATGTGCGCATATGGACGAGATAGGGTTAATGATTACAAAGATAGAAGAGAATGGATTTTTGAGGTTTACTTCCCTTGGCGGTTTTGATCCGCGAACCCTTCCCGGACAGGAAGTTGTTATTCGCGGACGGGAACCTTTGGAAGGGATAATAGGTATCAAACCGCCCCACCTTTTTGAAAATGATGAAAAAGGGAAGGGAGCGGAAATGGAAGACCTCTTTATAGATACCGGCCTTCCGGAAACAACAGTACGCAGAGAGATAAAAGTAGGGACTGTTGCAATTATTAAAAGAACTTTGCTTACCCTTTTAAACGATTGTATTACGGGTAAAGCGCTTGATGACCGCGCGGGGGTGGCGGTATTGTGGTTCTGCGCCCGTGAACTGGCTAATCTAAAGCATCAAGCCGATATTTACCTGGTAGCGACTATCCAGGAGGAAGTCGGCACCAGAGGAGCCCTGGTATCAGCTTTTGGTGTTTCTCCGGATATCGGAATCGCTGTGGACGTTTGTCACGGGGATTTTCCAGGTGCTCAGGAGTATGAGGTCTCTCCGCTGGGTAAAGGGCCTGTAATTACCTGGGGGCCAAACATTCACCCCCAGCTGGCGGAACGGTTGACGGAAACGGCAAAGGAAAATCACCTGCCACACCAAAAAGACGTTTCCCCTGGACCAACGGGTACAGATGCCCGTGCAATTCAGGTAAGCCTGGGAGGTATCCCGACGGGGCTTCTATCTATCCCTTTGCGTTACATGCACACTTCGGTAGAGCTGGTTAACCTCGAAGATATTAAAGTTGCCGGAAAACTGCTGGCATTTTTCCTGACAGGCCTGAGAGGAGACTTTGTGGAGGGATTATCATGTATATAAAAGAGCTATCCCAGTTGCCCGGTGTTTCAGGCGATGAATCGAGGGTTAGAAATTTTATCAAGGAAAAACTGGTGCAGTGGGGGATTAAAAACCAGACCGATTCGATGGGTAATTTATATGCTTTTAAAGAAGGCCGGGGCAAGGGAGAAGATTCCGGTATCATGTTAACAGCACATATGGACGAAGTGGGCCTGATGGTTTCTTCTATAGAAAAAAGCGGGCACCTGCGTTTTTATAAAGTAGGAGGCATATATGAGCATACCCTTGTCTCCAAGCCGGTGAAGATAGGCCACCGGGATGTCAGGGGAGTCATCGGCGCCAAGGCTATTCATCTGCAAAAAAAAGATGAGAGGAAAAAAGCCCTGGAAGTTGATAAACTGTATATCGACATTGGCGCTAAAAACAGGGAAGATGCTGAAAAGGCGATCAAAATCGGAGATTACGTATCCTTTGACAGTGAAGCCTCCACAATTGAAAATCTGGTGAAGGGAAAGGCTTTCGATAACAGGGCGGGATGTGCAGCTCTGTTGGAAATACTGCAAAAAGATTATCCCTTTTCTTTTACAGTAGTGTTTACAGTACAGGAGGAAGTTGGCTCAAGGGGAGCCAGAGCGGCAGCACACAGGGTGAATCCGAGGATAGCTCTGGTCCTGGAAACTACCGGGGCGATGGATATTCCCGGGGTAAAGGAGCAGAACGGCTCCGTGGCAATCGGCGGCGGCCCTGCCTTTACTCTGATGGATGATTCTTTTATGGCTCATCCGCAGATACTGGATCGTCTGGTGTCGATTGCCGGACAGGAAAAGATCCCCTATCAGTTCCGGCGCTATACCGGCAGTTTTACTGATGCCGGTGCAGTCGCGCTGGCTCACAGCGGCGCGGCTGTCGGCGTAATCTCTACTCCCTGCAGGTATATTCATACACCCGTGTCATTGTTATCACTGGAAGATTGGAACCATCTGGTTAATATAATAGATTTATTTATCAGGTCAGTATCTGAAAAGGGAATATAAATGAAAAGGGGTTGTTGATATGATCGACTTGATAGAAAGGCTAACCGGAACTTTTGGCCCCGCCGGCAGTGAAGGAAAAATAAGAGCTCTTCTTTGTGAAGAGGTGGGGAAGCTAAATCATAATTATTTCGTGGATACCCTTGGGAATCTGGTTGTTACCGTAGGGGGTAGATCCGGAAAAAAAATTTTAACGGCTGCACATATGGATGAAATAGGTTTAATGGTTACATTTATAGATGAAAACGGCTTTTTACGCTTTACAAATATCGGCGGTGTTTTAAAAGAAACCCTGTTAGGAACAAGGGTTGTTTTTGAAAATGGAATTGTTGGTATAATCGGTCGGGAAAAGATTAAAGAAGCAAAGAATTTTGATTTAAATAAGTTATATATTGATATCGGTGCAAAGGACCGGAACGAAGCACAGAAAATGGTGCGCATAGGCAGCCCGGCGGTTTTTTATACTCCCTTTAATAGGCTTGGAGACAGGATCGTAGCAAAAACCCTTGATAATCGCATTGGCTGTGCTGTGTTGCTGGAAGTGTTAAAAAGGCTTCCTTCTTCCTTGCCGAACGAAGTATATTTTGTTTTTACAGTCCAGGAAGAGGTTGGGTTAAGGGGAGCCAGGACGGTTTCCTATCGCTTAGAGCCCGATTACGGTCTGGCGGTTGATGTAACAAGGGTGGGGGATACTCCTGAACCGGATTATAAGATGGAGGTGTCGCTGGGAAAGGGGCCTGCAGTAAAAATTAAGGATTCATCAGTTATTTGTCACCCGCAGGTTATACAATTAATGATAGAAACGGCGGAAACCAATAATATTCCCTACCAGCTTGAAGTGTTGGAAAAGGGGGGTACCGATGCTGGAGCTATACACCTTTCGAAGGAAGGTATCCGCTCCGGAGCGCTCTCCATCCCCTGCCGCTATGTTCATTCGCCAGGTGAAATGGTGGATCTCAATGATGTCGAAAACGGTGTTTCTTTATTGTTGGAGTTATTGAAAAAAAATTGGTAAAAAAATAACAAGGTTATTGTATTTGTACTAATTAAGTGTTAAAATATTTTTTGGGCGGGAACACAGTGCCTGCACCATTGTTGCCAGGGTTAATTAAGGTTAATTAAAGTTTACAACCGGATATTTTTCTGCCTGGAGCCGAATAAAGGACCGGGACAGTAGGTACGTGTGTAATGAATGGAAGTAGTGTGCCTTCCTGCCCGCCAGGAAGGTTTTATTATTTAAAAGGCAGGTTTAGTATGTGCGTAAAATAGCTATTATTGGCGCCGGAAATGTAGGAAAAGTTCTTGGTTGTGCCCTTAAGAAAAAAGGTTATAGGATAACTTCGGCTTTTTCCAGATCAGAAAAATCAAGAGAAATGGCTGCAAATTTATTTCAATGTCCTGTTTACAGCGAACCCGAAAAGGCTGCCTATGAAGCGGATGTCGTCTTTTTAACCACCCCGGATCGCGTTATCGAAGAAGTATGTGTATCGATAGCGTTAAAAAAGGGGTTTAGAAAGGGACAGGTTGTTTTGCATACCAGCGGCGCCCATAGCTCAACCATATTAATTTCTGCAAGGGATATGGGGGCAGATGTCCTTTCATTCCACCCCTTGCAAACCTTTCCGGAGCTTGAGGCTGGTTTGCGTTCCCTGCCGGGTACATTTTTTGCCGTAGAGGGGGATGAAAAGGCTTTACCCCTTGCTGAGGAACTGGTTGTTGCCATGGAAGGGAAGATGCTTACTATACCTACAGAGATGAAACCGCTTTATCATGCGGCGGCATGCGTGGCCTGCAATTATTTGGTATCACTTATGGATGTGGCCTTAAGGATGTACAGGGTTATGGAAATTTCTCCTGAAAAAGCATTTGAAGCACTTTCTCCGTTAATTTTTAGCACAATGGGCAATATAAAAGCACTGGGACCTGAAAAGGCTTTGACAGGCCCGGTATCACGGGGCGACAGTTCTACGATCAGTTCACATATAGACATCATGCGGAAGCTGACACCGGAACTCCTTCCGCTGTACCGGTCCCTGGGGCTCTATACAGTGGATCTTGCCCTTAAAAAGGGTACGCTCGATAAAGAAGGAGAAGAAAAAATCAAAAAATTGCTAGGAGGATTAAAATGACTGTCAATCGTTTTACAACCCTGGAACTGAAAGAAATGAAACAGAGGAAAGAAAAAATTACAATGATTACCGCTTATGATTATCCAACGGCACAGATCGCTGACGAAGCCGGCGTAGAGACTATTCTTGTTGGGGACTCTTTGGGGAATGTGGTGCTGGGTTACGATAATACCCTTGCTGTTACCTTAAACGATATGATTCATCATGGCAAGGCGGTAGTCAGAGGCAGTAAAAGGGCTTTTGTAATCATTGATATGCCGTTTTTGACATACCAGATAAACAGCGAGGATGCCCTGCGCAATGCCGGAAGAATCATCCAGGAAACAGGGGCACAGGGGTTAAAGCTGGAAGGCGGAGTGGAAATCGCTGAGGCTGTAAAGGGCATTACTTCAGCGGGTATACCTGTTGTGGGCCATTTGGGCTTGACACCTCAATCGGTTGGACAGCTCGGGGGTTATAAAGTTCAGGGAAAAGATCCGCAGGTAGCGCGGAAAATGATTAAAGATGCCCTGACCCTGGAAGATGCCGGCGCTTTTATGGTCGTTCTGGAATGTATACCCTGGCAGCTGGGTAAGGTAATAACTGAAAAGCTATCAATACCCGTAATCGGGATCGGAGCCGGAGCGTATTGTGACGGCCAGGTTCTGGTTTTTCACGATGTTATGGGCATCTATGCGGGTAAAAGGCCGAAGTTTGTAAAACAATATGCTGCAGCAAGAGATGAAATGAAAAAAGGTGTTGAAGCTTATATTTCCGAAGTTAGACAAGGTACTTATCCTGAAGAAAAACATACTTTCACCATGTCTGAGGAGATCCTGGAGATTGCGTTGAAGGAATAACCTTTGTTAGCTGTGGCTGTTTTTCTTATTAGTATTCCGGGGGGAGAGCTTGTTGGAAATAATCAAGGATATTGCCAGGTTACGGGAGAGGATCCGCGAAGTAAAGAAAAAGGGATTGAGTATTGGGTTCGTACCTACCATGGGGTATTTGCACGAGGGGCATCTTTCTTTGATGAAAACCGCTAAAAAAGAAAATGATTTTATGGCGATCAGTATTTTTGTTAACCCTCTGCAGTTCGGGGCGGGAGAAGATTTTGAAGAATACCCCCGGGATCTTGCCAGGGACGAAATGCTCGCCCGTTCGACGGGCTGTGATCTTATTTTTTCGCCTTCGGTGAAGGAGATGTATCCTACCGGCTATGGAACGTTCGTTGAGGTTAAAAAACTGACGGAAGGCCTCTGCGGTGCATCCCGGCCGGGACATTTTCTCGGTGTTACCACTGTGGTAACCAAGCTCTTTAATCTGCTCAGACCCGATCGCGTTTATTTTGGTCAAAAAGATGCCCAGCAGGCTTTTGTGCTTAAGAAAATGGTTAATGATTTAAATATGGATCTGGAGTTTATTGTTCTGCCCACCTTTAGGGAAGATGACGGTTTGGCGATGAGTTCCCGCAATAAATATCTGACGCCCGAACAGAGAAAAGAAGCTGCAGTACTATATAAAAGTTTGAAACAGGCCCGCAAGTTGGCCGTTGAGGGAGAAAGGAATGTCGAAGTAATTAAAAAAGTGATATCCGATATAATCTCTGAAGCTGGACATGCCCAAATTGAATATATAGAAATAGTCGATACCCAAAATCTGCGTTCCCTTCACATGTTAAAAGGAGAATGTCTGATTGCCCTTGCCGTTAAATTTGGTCAAACCAGATTAATTGATAATATAATTCTGGAGGTGTAAGCTTTGTGGAGGACAATGTGTAAATCCAAAATTCATAGAGCTACTGTCACAGATGCAAATTTAAATTATATCGGCAGTATTACTATTGATGAAGAATTAATGGAAAAAGCTGATATTCTTCCTTATGAAAAGGTGATGGTGGTAAACAATAATAATGGCGCACGTCTGGAAACTTATGTTATCAAAGGGGAACGTGGAAAAGGGGTAATATGCCTCAATGGGGCTGCTGCACGTCTTGTCCAGCCGGGGGATACGGTTATCATTATCAGTTTTGCTCACTATTCTCGGGAAGAACTCCGGGATTATCGGCCGATAGTGTTGTTTGTAAACGAAAAGAATCAGATTATACAAATTGCCACGGAGGGTTAGGCGCATTTTTGGCGCCTTACTATTCCATCGACGGTACATTTTACTTGCCGGGGTGAGTTGTTTACACTTTTTTATATTTATGCTATAATCAAAATAATTTTCAAAATTGATTTTTGTTGGTTAGCAAGGAGGTTTATGATGCCAGATGATGTTTGCAGGGATATATCAATAAAAAGAGCTGCTGAACTAAAAGAGAGTATAGCAGATTTTTTAGATTACAAAAAAGCTTTTCCCACCGGCTATAAAGAGTGGGAAAAGATAAAATCCAGGCAGGAGCATATTAAGAAGGTTTTTGGTGTTTCAAATAAGGAATGGAGAGATTGGAAATGGCAGCTGCGGAATCGCATACAAAATGTCGAGCAGCTGGAAAAATTTATTCAGCTCAGCCCGGAAGAAAAGCAGGAAATATCGTTAACCGGAAGCAAGTTTCGCTGGGCAATGGTACCTTATTATCTGAGCCTTGTTGATCCCGTCAATCCGGTTGATCCTGTGCGTATGCAATCTGTACCGTCTGCAAAAGAGTATTTTGACGATTGTGGGGTTTTGGATCCCATGGCAGAGGAGTACACCTCGCCCGCACCTGCAATTACCAGGCGATATCCCGATCGCCTTATTATTAATGTTACCAACCAGTGTGCCAGCTACTGCCGGCACTGCCAGCGGAGGAGAAATATCGGCGAAATTGATCGGCATACTCCCCGCAAGAATTTAGAGTCCGCCATTAAATATATTGCGGAAAATGAAGAAATCAGGGATGTTCTGATTACCGGCGGAGATGCGCTGATGCTTTCCGAAAAAACCCTTGATTGGATCTTGACTGAACTCGATAACATCCCCCACGTAGAAATAAAGCGTTTGGGAAGCAGGGTTCCCGTTACCCTGCCTTACCGGATAACTGATGAGCTATGCGGGATGTTGAGTAAGCACCTGCCTTTATATATTAATACCCAGTTCAATCATCCCATGGAGGTGACACCGGATGCCGGGGAGGCCTGTTTTAAGCTGGCCAAATGTGGAATAGCACTCGGTAACCAGTCGGTTCTTTTAAAGGGAATTAATAACGATCCTTTTACCATGAAGGTATTAAACCAGGAACTGTTGAAAATTATGGTAAAGCCTTATCTTCTTTTTCATGCTAAAGGAGTTCAAGGAACAAGACATTTTCGTACTAAAGTAGAAGACGGTATTGAAATAATGGAGCAATTAAGGGGATATACATCTGGTCTGGCTATTCCGACGTATATTATTAATGCCCCGCATGGTTACGGTAAAACGCCTATGTTTCCTGAATACCTGATTTCCATGGGTAAAAACAAAATGTTGATTAGAACATGGGAAAAAAGAATTCTTGAATATGATAATATCGAGGAAACATAGGTTGCTGATAAAATGGGTGTCTTCATCCGGGACCATGAGTTTTTACTCATGGTTTCTATCTGTCTATTTCAGGGTAAACCTGCCCGGGGGAGGAAGTTGACTTGCTGGATGAAAAAGTTTATAAGGCCAGATATTATCATGCATTTAATTTGATGCCATTGCTTGGCCCAGTAAGGATAAAAAGGTTAATCCGTCACTTTGGCTCTATAGAACAGGCATGGGAAGCAGCAAAAAATATTGAGGCATTGGCCGAAGTAAAAGGAATTGGCAAACCCCTGGCTGAAAAGGTTGCTAGGGAACACGGCGGTATAAACCTGGATAGAGCATGGGGGGAATTTGAACAAAAAGGTTATTCATATGTAATTTGGGATGAAGATGATTACCCCTGCCTTTTAAAAGAAATATATGATGCTCCGCCTCTATTATATTATATGGGGGATATTCATGTTTCGGCCGCTCCATGCCTGGCGATTGTGGGAAGCCGCCGCCATACGGCCTATGGAAAGGATGTTGCCTACAAATTTGCTGCGGATTTAGCACAATATAATATAACAGTTGTCAGCGGTATGGCGAGGGGCATTGACACATGGGCCCACAAAGGTGCTCTTGATGCCGGAGGGAATACTATAGCGGTTCTGGGCTGTGGTCTGGACATCTGCTACCCTCCCGAGAACAGAACGCTAATGGAAAAGATATCTAAATCAGGAGCAGTAATCAGTGAGTTTCCCCCTGGCATTGAACCTTTCCCCCAAAATTTCCCCCGGAGAAATAGAATTATAAGCGGGCTTTCGGCGGGAACAATAGTTATAGAAGCAGGGGAAAGAAGTGGCGCTCTTATTACAACTGATTTTGCCCTGGAACAGGGCCGGGAAGTATTTGCGGTACCGGGCGGGATTAAGAGCCCTTACAGCAAGGGTTGCCATAAACTTATTAAAGAGGGGGCGAAGCTTGTAGAAAAGGTCGAAGATATTTTGGAGGAATTACAATCTTTCCCGGAAAATGAAGCCGTTATTTCTCAGGCAAAAACCTTTGGAGAGGCGGATGATCAGGGAGAGTTCAGTGTGGATGAAATCAAATTGATAGAAGTAATATCCTATGAGCCCCTTATCCTGGAGGATATCGTGAGGATGAGCAAAATGCCTATTTCTACAGTAAATACTGTATTGCTCAATTTGGAATTAAAAGGAATAATTAAGCAGCTGCCGGGGAAATATTTTGTAAGGAATTAAGATGGAGGTGCTGAAATGAATCTTGTTATTGTAGAATCTCCAGCAAAAGCACGGACTATAAGTAAATTTTTGGGAAGTAAATATATGGTTAAAGCTTCCATCGGCCACCTGGTAGACTTGCCGAAAAGCCGCCTCGGAATCGATATAGAAAATGATTTTAATCCCAGGTATATAACAATCAGGGGTAAAGGAAAGATATTAAATGAATTAAAAGAAGCAAGTAAAAAAGCGGCAAAGGTTTTTTTGGCAACTGATCCCGACAGGGAGGGGGAAGCAATAAGCTGGCATTTATGTAATTCCCTTGGAATTAGGGAGGATTATCCTTGCCGGGTTGAATTTCATGAGATCACGAAAAATGCTGTTAAAAATGCTTTTGCAAAACCGCGACCCATAGATCGTCATAGAATCGAAGCTCAGCAGGCCAGGCGTATTCTGGACAGACTTGTAGGTTACCTGATCAGCCCTTTACTTTGGGAAAATGTGCGCAAAGGCCTTAGTGCAGGAAGGGTACAGTCTGTGGCTGTCCGGATGATATGCGATCGTGAAAAAGAAATAGATTCTTTTATTCCGGAAGAATACTGGTCAATTGAAGGCGTATTTAAGGAATTGAATGGGAAAAATACCTTTAATGCAAAATTTTACGGTAAAGACGGCGAAAAGATAGATTTAAAAAGTGAAGAAGAGGTAAATAAAATATTATCCGCGCTTGAGGACGTTAACTATCAAGTGACTAAAATTCAAGTACAGGAAAGAAAAAGGAATCCTGCACCGCCGTTTTCAACAAGTACTCTGCAGCAAGAAGCTTCACGCAAGCTCGGTTTCACCACAAAAAAAACAATGATGCTTGCTCAGCAGCTTTATGAGGGATTGCCAATCGGTCAAAAAGGAGAAGCTGTTGGTTTAATAACTTATATTAGAACAGACGCTGTTACGGTTTCTCCTCTTGCTCAGGAAGAGGCCGGAAAATATATACATGAAAAATACGGTCCAAACTTTTTGCCGGATAAACCCAGGAAATTTACTGCGAAGAAAGGTGCGCAGGAGGCGCATGAGGCTATCCGGCCTACGTCAATTACCAGAGATCCGGATACAATTAAAAAATATTTGAAAAGAGATCAATATCGGCTTTATAAATTAATCTGGGATCGGTTTCTGGCCAGTCAGATGGAATCTGCTACTATTGAGCAGGTAAGGGTTGATATTGATGCCGGAGATTATCTTTTTAGAGCTAACGGATCCAGCATTAAATTTCCAGGATTTATGGTGCTTTATATTGAAGGGGAGGATGAGGAAAAAGAAAAGGAAAAACAGCTTCCACAGCTGAAAGAGGGGCAAAAGCTGGAGCCGGTAACTATATCGCCGGAACAGCATTTTACCCAGCCTCCACCCAGGTTTACTGAAGCATCTCTGGTCAAAACTCTGGAAAACAAGGGAATAGGAAGGCCCAGCACTTATTCTCCTACTATTGATACTATCCAGAGCAGAGGTTATGTAATAAAGGAGAATAAGACATTAAAGCCAACTGAACTGGGTTTTATTATAGTAGAATTACTAAAAAAATATTTCCCCGAGATAATTGATGAGGATTTTACAGCGCAGCTTGAAGATAAACTTGACAAAGTCGAATCGGGGGAAGAGTCGCGTTTAAAGGTTTTAAACGAATTTTATATTCCTTTTAAAGGCCGCTTACAGGTAGCGAAGAACGAGATGAAAAAAGTAGAAATTCAGGATGAAGAAACTGATGAAATATGCCCGCATTGTGGAAAAAAACTTGTAAAAAAACATGGTCGCTATGGGCCGTTTCTGGCATGCCCCGGTTTCCCTGAATGCAGGTATACTATGCAACATAAAAAAGAAACAGGGGTAAAATGCCCTCAATGTAACGGGAATATAATTGAGCGCAGAAGCAGAAAAGGGAGATTATTTTATGGTTGCAGTAATTATCCGGAGTGTAAGTTTGTATCGTGGAGTAAACCTCTGGATAAAAAATGCCCTCAGTGCGGTTATCTTTTAATAGAAAAAAAACATAAAGGACCTCATACGGTATATCGCTGTTCAAACAGGGAATGTGACTATCAAGAAAAAAGGCTGGATAATCAATAAAAAAGCAGGTTGTCCATTTATAACTTTTAGATGGGAATTATTTAGGAGGAATGTCTTATCTCAGATAGAGTAATAGTAATTGGAGCCGGGTTGGCCGGTTCTGAGGCGGTCTGGCAGCTGGCAAAGAGGGGTGTAAGGGTGTCGCTTTTTGAAATGAGGCCAAAGAAAATGACACCTGCACATCATGGGGCTTATTTTGCAGAACTGGTTTGCAGCAATTCTCTGCGGGCAATTTCAGTAAATAATGCGGTTGGGCTGCTTAAAGAAGAGATGCGTTTGCTCGATTCGCTGATAATAAAGTGTGCCCTGGAGACACGCATTCCTGCAGGCGGTGCTCTGGCGGTAGACAGGGAAGAATTTGCCCGTCTTGTGACCTGGACTTTACAGAATCATCCGCTGGTCGATATATTTTATGAAGAGCTAAAAGAATTGCCGGAGAGTAGGCCTGTAATTATTGCTACGGGGCCCCTCACCTCACCCGATCTGGCATCTGCCCTGGATAGATTAACCGGATTGGGGAAGCTGTATTTTTTTGATGCTGCTGCTCCCATTCTAACTTACGAGTCTATTAATATGGAAAAGGCTTTTTTTTCTTCGCGTTACAACAAGGGCGGGGAAGACTATCTAAACTGTCCGCTGAACAAGGAAGAATATGAGTTGTTTTGGGACGAGCTGATCAAGGGAGAGGTGGCTGAGAGGAAGGAATTTGAAAAAGAGATCTTTTTTGAAGGGTGCATGCCTATCGAGGTTTTGGCAAAAAGAGGAAAGGATACTTTAAGATTTGGACCGTTAAAACCGGTAGGCATCTCACTGCCGTCTTCAGGTGAACAGCCATATGCTGTAGTCCAGTTGAGGAGAGACAACAGGGAAGGAACGCTTTACAATATGGTAGGTTTTCAAACACGCTTAAAATGGCCGGAACAAAAACGAATTTTTTCCTTGATACCTGGACTGGAAAACGCAGAGTTTGTTCGCTACGGTGTGATGCACAGGAATATTTTTATTAATTCTCCGCTTCTACTTCATCCGACTTTAGAGATGAAAGATTGCCGGGGGATCTTCTTTGCCGGGCAGATAACCGGAGTGGAAGGGTATGTTGAATCAGCAGCCACCGGGTTGGTTGCGGGTATTAATGCCTTTTGCCGTTTGAACGGGGATAAGATGCTCATTTTTCCCGAAGAAACGTCTATAGGAGGACTAACAAAATATATTACAACTGCAGATCCGCATAATTTTCAACCGATGAATGTAAATTATGGACTTTTGCCCGGGTTATCAGTAAAAACTTCGAAACAAAAAAGAAAGCAGTTACTTGCTGAACGCAGTATAGAGATTTTGTCGAGATTTCGAAAAAAATTCCATAAGCAGCTTGCATAAACAATTTGAATATGCTAATATTAAATAGAAGGACTAAGTTATGAACACATATTTAAAGGATTTTGTAGAATCCTTGAAAATTGAGAAAAATTCTGCCCCATTGACCCTGAAAAGCTATGAAAAGGATATCAGAAGGTTTTTAGAATTTCTAGGTAACGATATATCTGCCCTGAAAAAAGTAAGCCATTTAACCATGCGTGAATATCTAGCCCTTCTAAAAGAGCAGAAATATGCTCGCAGCACTATTGCCAGGAAAATATCATCTACCAGATCATTCCTGAGGTTTTTAAAAATACAGGGTTTTTTAGAAAACAATACTTGGGAGCTTGTTTCTATTCCCAAAAAAGAAAAGAAGCTTCCTAAGTTTCTTTATGCAGATGAGGCGCTGGATTTGTTGGAAAAACCGGAGAGGACTTCGTATACAGGCCTCCGGGATAAGGCTATTTTAGAGGTTCTTTATGGGACAGGTATTAGAGTTGGCGAATTGGCGGGTTTGGATGTGTCTTCAATTGATGCGGAAAATGGATATCTAAAAGTAAAGGGTAAAGGCTCCAAGGAAAGAATACTGCCTCTCGGTTCTTATGCTCTACAGGCGCTCGCTGTATATTTGACTAAAAGCCGTCCTTTTCTGGAAAGATGTAATCAAGTAAAAGATGAGAACGCGGCATTGTTTTTAAACAGGTTTGGACAAAGGTTGTCGGTAAGAGGTATAAGGCGGCTGGTGCATAAGTATGGGTTGGAAATAAGCAGCAGTTGTAATTTGTCGCCTCACGTTTTGCGGCATTCTTTTGCCAGCCATCTTTTGAATGCGGGGGCTGATCTGAGGGTTGTTCAGGAATTACTGGGTCATGTTTCTGTCTCAACAACCCAGATCTATACGCATATAACCAAGGAAGAGTTGAAAAGGACTTATATGCGGGCGCATCCAAGGGCATAATTGTAATTATAAAAAGATTTTCTGTTTTTTGGAAATTAAAAGGGGAAAAATTGTATTGTTTCATGCTACAACAATTATAGCTGTAAAAAAGGGTGAGAGAGTCGCTATCGCTGGAGATGGGCAGGTAACAATCTCCGGAAATATTGCTATCAAACATCAGGCCCGGAAGGTGAGAAAGCTATATAACAACACGGTTATCGGAGGTTTTGCCGGTTCGGTGGCGGATGCCCTTACCCTTTTTGAGAAGTTTGAAAAACAGTTGGAAAACTATCATGGAAACTTGCGTCGGGCCGCTGTGGAATTGGCAAAGGAATGGCGAACGGATCGTTATTTAAGGAAATTAGAAGCCTTGCTCATCGTAGCGGCAAAAGATGGACTGCTTCTTATTTCAGGCACAGGTGAAGTGATTGAGCCTGATGACGGAGTTGCTGCTATCGGTTCGGGCGGGGCTTTTGCTCTAGCTGCGGCAAGGGCTCTTCTTAGAAATACAGAACTTCCTGTAGGGGAAATAGTACGCAGGTCTCTTTTAATAGCTGCTGAGATTTGTGTTTACACAAACGATCATATCTCGATTGAAGAAATTTAATCAACAGATTGCTAATAAAATGAAATATTTGTTTTTTTTTAGAATCCTTGTTTTTTAAATCCCTGGAGGTGTTATTGCAGATTAATGGTGGATTATGAAGCCGAACTCACACCGAAAAGAATAGTCCAGGAACTGGATAAGTATATAATCGGGCAAGAAGAGGCAAAAAAGTGTGTAGCGATAGCACTGCGCAACAGATACAGGAGGAAAAAATTAAAAGATAATATAAAAGACGAAGTGATACCGAAGAACATTATCATGATTGGCCCAACCGGGGTGGGCAAAACTGAAATTGCTCGAAGAATAGCGCGTTTGGTTAATGCCCCGTTTATTAAGGTTGAAGCCACTAAATTCACTGAAGTCGGTTATGTTGGCCGTGATGTGGATTCCATTATAAGAGATCTCGTCGAAACCTCGATTAGAATTGTAAAGTCTGAAAAAATGAAGATTGTAGAGGTTAAGGCAGCTGAAATGGCGGAAGCGAGGCTGCTGGATTTAATTGCTCCTTTGCCTGTTAAGCCCAAAGCCGGAACCAACCCGTTAAACCTGTTGTTTCATACTGCCGAGGAATACAAAAATCTTTCCTTAAAAAATGAACAAGATAATTATGGTGAGGGTATTACCCGGGCCGTGGAAGAACGAAAAATTAAATTGCAAAGGCTTAAAAGGGGCGAATTTGAGGATTATATTGTTGAAATCGATGTAGAAGATCGCTCTACTCCTATGTTTGAAGTTTTTTCAGGTCTGGGCATGGAAGAAATGAGCACAAATATCCAGGATATGTTTGGGAATCTGTTCCCGTCAAAGAAAAAAAAGAAAAGGGTATCTTTGAAACAGGCGAGGAGGATTTTGCAGCAGGAAGAAGGCGAAAAACTCATTGATATGGATGAAGTTATCAGTGAGGCGATAGAAAGGGCCGAACAGATGGGAATTGTGTTTTTAGATGAGATAGATAAGATCGCAGGTAGTGATACTTCTCATGCTGGACATTATGTATCCAGGGAGGGAGTACAGCGGGATATCCTTCCGATTGTTGAAGGTTCTACCGTGATGACAAAATACGGACCGGTTAAAACTGATTACATGCTTTTTATCGCGGCAGGAGCATTTCATTTTACCAAACCTTCAGACCTTATTCCGGAACTGCAGGGAAGATTTCCCATAAGGGTTGAATTGCAAAGCCTCTCCAAAGAGGACTTGAAAAAAATTTTAACCGATCCTGAAAATGCCTTGCTCAAGCAATATTCAGCCTTGCTGGAGACAGAGGGGGTGATAGTCATGTTTTCACCTGATGGTGTAGAGGAGATTGCTGATATTGCATCCATTCTGAATGATGATTTGGAGAATATCGGTGCAAGACGCCTGCATACCATCATGGAAAAATTGCTGGAAGATATTTCTTACGAAGGAGCAGATTTAAAAGGAGAAAAAATTGTTATAGATAGAGCATATGTAAGGAATAAATTAAAAAATATTGTTAAAAATAAAGATTTAAGTAGATATATTTTATAATTTCAGAAAAGCTATTTTGATAGACTGGTATATCTGCTTTTCCCCATTTAATAACAACTTAAAGAGGTGATAGTATTGATTACTTCTCCATTGCTAGAGAAGACACGCCGTATCAACAAAATTCTCCAGAAAACTGCCGGTCAAAGGGTAGATTTCTCGGAAGTAGCGGAAGTATTAAAAAATGTCATCCATGCCAATTCATATCTTGTTGATCGCGAAGGGAAAATACTGGGTTATGCATTGGTAGATGAGTTCGAATGTGAAATAATGGTCTCACGGGTTCTTAAAACAGGGTTTTTCCCGGAACGTTATAACAATTTTTTGTTGCGTGATGATGAAACAAGAGTAAATCTGCATCAGAAGACAAACGATTGTGTTTTTGTAGAGACGGAAAACTGTCTCTTTACAAACAAGATTGTCACGGTCGTGCCCATTATGGGTGGAGGGAAAAGATTGGGGACTTTACTCTTGGCCCGTTTTGCCGAAACCTTTAATGCGGAAGACTTAATCCTGGCTGAAACAGGGGCTACAGTAGTCGGTATGGAAATTTTGCGCTCAAGAGCTGAAAAAATTGAAGAAGAGGCCAGAAATAAAGCTGTTGTTCAGCTGGCAATCGGAACGCTTTCTTATTCTGAGTTGGAAGCGGTTGAGCATATCTTTGAAGAGCTGGACAGTGATGAAGGGCTCCTCGTTGCCAGTAAGATTGCGGACCAGTTGGGAATAACAAGATCAGTTATTGTCAATGCCTTACGCAAGTTTGAAAGTGCAGGCGTAATTGAATCGCGTTCGCTTGGTATGAAGGGCACCTATATTAAAGTGCTTAACCCTTATCTGCTGGAACAGTTGTCCAAGAAGAAAAAACCATTCCATAGATAGATTTAATATTCGTTATTGGAAACAGCCGTTAAGGCTGTTTTTTTATGTTTTTGTACTTGAAATCTTCAGGCATAAACTACTGCCGGACAGTCTAGTATAATATGAAGGTGGTGAACTTATGTTATTAAATAATAAAAAAGCTAGTTTGAGGAAAAAAAAGAGATTATTCTCAGGATATTTTTTCTATTTCAGTTGTGGGGCCTTTACTGGGATTCTAATTAGTATTGTATTCATTTTTTCCGTTGTTTATTTAAATTCGGATGGGCTTAATATTTATCTTAACAAAGAACAAATTTTTAATGTGATTAGTTATGAAGTAGACCGTCAGACACAGGAAGAGTTTCCGGCTTTTATACAGGAGGTTCGCTCTGAAGTTCCATTTTTAGTGGAAAAATATATACAGGAGGATTTTATTAGAATCGGCGACCTGGAGATAGGTGGCTATACCGTTGAGCTCCCGGAGCAGTTAATTGGAGAACTGGAAAAAGACCTGCGTAATGATGTTACCTATTACATTTATGAATTGCTAGATACGCTGGAGGAGGAGAAGTTTGTCAATGAGTTAAGCAGCAGTATAACGGGTGATGTATTGAATTCGCTGTTTATTGATTTAAATGGGCGTAAGGTATCGATTCCGCTTACAGAACATTATTCTATTCCCCTCAGGGTATGGCTGGAGTAATATTCTCTGTTACTTGTCATTTTCTGTAGGCTGTGTTATACTACTTATTGTTTAAATACACACGCTGTGAAAATTGTAGAGAGGTGCTCTTGATGAGTTCTCTATAATAATGATCAGGCGGAGGCTAACCAAAAGGAGGAACCATTTAATATGTCTGTAGTAACAATGAAGCAGTTGTTGGAAGCTGGAGTCCATTTCGGACACCAGACAAGGCGTTGGAATCCTAAGATGAGGGAATACATTTTTACAGAGCGAAACGGCATCTATATCATTGACCTGCAAAAAACAGTTCGCCTCATGGAAGGTGTCTATGCTTTTGTCAAAAAAATAACCATGCAGGGAGAAAAGATTCTTTTTGTGGGGACTAAAAAACAGGCTCAGGAATCTATTGAAACTGAAGCAGTGCGCTGTGAGATGCCGTATGTAAACCAACGCTGGCTTGGAGGTATGCTTACAAATTTTAATACAATACGTAAGCGTATTAACAGGCTAGTTGAACTGGAGCAAATGGAAGAAGAAGGCCGGTTTGCTTTGTTGCCTAAAAAAGAAGTTATCAAGTTGAATCATGAAAAGGACAAGTTACTTAAATTTTTGGGCGGTATTCGTGACATGCAGGAACTGCCCGGTGCAGTATTTGTTGTTGATCCAAGAAAAGAGAGAATTGCAATTGCAGAAGCTCGTAAATTAGAGATACCGATTGTATCTATTGTCGATACAAATTGTGACCCTGATGAGATAGATTATATTATCCCGGGTAATGATGATGCTATCAGAGCTGTTAAGTTAATTACTTCAAAAATTGCTGATGCGGTTCTGGAAGGAAAGCAGGGCCTGCAAATTGCCCAGGAAGAAGCTGCCGAAGAAGAAAAACAAAATGAATTACCCAAAGTTGAAGAGCAGGATATTATTTTCAAAAATGAAACAGATGAATCAGATGAAATAGATGAAGAAGGGCTCAATGAGAATAACGTAATCGAGACCGGGGTAGAGGCAGCCGAAACGGAAGGGGAATAGATTATAATTATATTATTATTAGGAGGATTAGAAAATGATCAGCGCTGAAATGGTAAAAGAACTTCGTGCTTTAACCGGTGTCGGTATGATGGATTGTAAAAAAGCTCTTATCGAAGCCGGAGGAGATATAGAAAAAGCGAAGGAGCTGCTTCGCGAAAAAGGCCTTTCAGTTGCGGCAAAAAGGGCAGGCCGTATAGCCGCTCAGGGTGTGATTGAGTCTTATATTCACCTGGGGGGTAAAGTTGGGGTTCTCGTTGAAGTTAACTGCGAGACGGATTTTGTCGCACGGAACGAAGATTTCAGGGCATTTGTGAAGGATATTTGTCTGCAGGTGGCTGCAACAAATCCATCTTACCTCAAACGTGAAGAGGTTCCGCCGGAGGTAATAGAAAAAGAGAAGGAAATTTTGACAAAACAGGCGCTTGCTGAAGGGAAGCCTGAGAAGATCGTAGAAAAAATTGTAACAGGCAGGATGGAAAAATTCTACACTGAAAATTGCCTTCTTGACCAGGAGTTTATCAAAGATCAGGACAAAACAATAAAAGATCTGTTAACAGAGCTTATAGGCAAAATTGGAGAAAATATTGTTATACGCCGGTTTGTGCGTTATGAAATGGGAGAGGGTCTGGATTATTCACAAACTCCCTAATGCAGTTATTATTTTCTGATAAAAAGAACACCTAAACGGGTGTTCTTTTTATATTGGTATTAATATCGAAAGGATGTTATAGTAATGCCGGTTTATGAATTTGAAGGAAAGAGGCCAAGGATTGCAGCCAGTGCTTTTGTTTATCCTGAGGCAACGATCATTGGAGATGTTGTTATCGGTGAAGGTTGTTACATCGGCCCGGGTGCGCGGATTAGAGGCGACTGGGGAGCAATTGTTATAGGCGCTAATTCCAATATCCAGGAAAATTGCATTATTCATTCTGCTCCTGATGCCGTTACTTTGCTTGCCGAAAGGAGTCATGTGGGCCATGGTGCTATTTTACACGGGCCTGTTCTGGAGGAGCACGTTGAAATTGGAATGGGCGCTATTATTATGGATAATGTCAGAATTGGGGCCGGTAGCTGCATCGGAGCAGGAGCCCTTGTAACCGCCGGGACAATTATTGCGCCAGGGAGACTGTACATAGGTGTACCGGCCAAAGACGCGGGAGAGATAACTTTGGAAATGAGCAAGTACATGGATTATGCTACCGGTGTTTATATTAAGCTGCCTCCCCGGTGTTTTAAAGGACTGGTTCAATTAGATATAAAGGATGTAATTACCGGGTAAGGCTTTTTAGAAAAAACTACTGCAGGTGAATTCTTTTTGTCATTAAGCTGTATTGCATTTTTTTTTCCTAAAATAAGGCTTGTGTTTCATAACACTTTAATAACAAAAGAAGGAGTTTTCTAAATCCTTGCCGAAAATATAGTTTGAGATTGTAAAAAAATATAATAATGAGAGGTGATTACATGCGGTTAAAGGACAAGGTTATTATTGTAACCGGTGCGCGGAAAGGTATCGGCGAGTCGGTAGCCCTGGCGCTGGCCAGGGAGGGAGCCGATCTTGTACTGGTTAGCCGAAGCATCCAGCCTGACGCTCCTCTGGTGCAGGAGGTTAAAAATCTTGGCCGCCGGGTATTTGTGAAGCAGGTAGATGTGGGCAACAGGGCACAAGTATTTGAAATGGTTGACGAAGCTCTGGAATATTTTGGTCGGATTGACGTACTGTTTAACAATGCTGGGGTCAGCAAGCCTGTTATGCTCTGGAATACAACAGAAGAACAGTGGGAAGATGTTATCAGGATAAATCTAAGCGGAACCTTTTACTGTATTCAAGCAGTAGCAAAACCGATGATGGAGCAGAGGTCTGGTTCTATAATCAATGTGACTTCTTCTGCCGGCCTGAATGGAACGATCGGGCAGGCAAACTACACCGCAGCCAAGGGAGGCATATATGCCTTATCCAAGTCCGCCGCTAGAGAACTGGCCAGGTATTCTATACGGGTGAATACTATTTCACCGATGGCTGAAACTGATATGACGCAAAAAATTGCGCACGATCCAAAATTTAAAGAAAAATATCTGGAACGTATTCCTTTAGGCCGCTTTGCCAAACCAGAAGAAATAGCGCCTGCGGTTGTCTTTTTAGCCTCGGATGAATCAAGTTTTATAACCGGCCAGACGATTTGTATCGATGGCGGATTGATTATGCCCTAGGAGAGAATATACATTTTGTGGGAGGGAACAATATGCCAAAAGATGTGGCCATTATTGGAGTAGGCCAGAGTGCTTTCGTGAGAAATTATGAAGGTTCTATCAGAGAATTAGCTTTTGAAGCTTACAGTGAAGCGATGAAAGATGCGGGAATAACAAACAGGGATGTTGGCGCTTCAATAATTTGCTCGGCGCCGGAGTATGATAAACAACGCAGCCCTGCGGGTCTTATGGCGGAATACCTGGGTTTAAACCCACAACCTACTTTTGCATTGGAGTCAGTTTGTTCTTCAAGCACCAGCGGCTTAAGAGCTGCCTATGCACTTATCAAATCAGGGTTACACGACATCGTTGTTGTGCTGGGTTTCCAAAAGATGTCTGAAATTACTTCCGCAGATTCTCAGGAACGTATGGGGCGCGGAGCGGATATTATGTGGGAATCGCCTTTTGGGACAATGATGCCTGCTTATTATGCGATGCATGCCCGTGCACATTTTGCCCGGTATGGCACGACGGAAAAGGATCTGGCGTTAATTAGAGTTAAGGCTACCAAGTATGGTACACTTAATGAAAAAGCAGTCTACCGCAAACAGCTAACCCTGGAACAATGTTTAGAATCCGAGTACATTGCCAGTCCGTTAAAAAAATTTGATTGTTGCGCGAATGCGGACGGTTCTTCCTGTATGATTCTGGCCAGCGCAGATAGAGCTAAGGAAATATCTAAAAAACCGGTATGGATTTTGGGTCTGGGTTCAGGAACAGCTTCATTGACGATGACGGGCAGGGATGCATTGGATGGCCTTAACTGTGCCCGGGTGGCTGCCCAGGAGGCTTATAAGATGGCCGGAGTAGGTCCCCAGGATATTGATGTGGCAGAGGTTCACGATTGTTTTACTATTGCCGAGATGATGGCTTACGAGAACCTTGGTTTTGCTGAGCCCGGCAAAGGAGCGGAGCTTATTCGGGAAGGGGAAACTTACCTGGAAGGTAAGATTCCCGTAAATGTTGACGGCGGCCTTCTGTCTAAAGGTCATCCTATCGGAGCTACCGGTGGTTCACAGGTGCGTACCATTGTATTGCAATTACGTGGAGAGGCCGGTGAGATACAGGTGCCGGGCGCAGAGATCGGCCTGGTGCATAATATTGGCGGCGTTGGAATATACGGCAATGTGGCCATTTTTGGGAGGTAAAAAAATGGGTTTTGAAAAATTTGGACATGTCAGCTTTACATCTCAAACAAAAACAGAGGCTTTTGTAGACTATCTGAGCAAAAATGAAATACGTGCTACCAAATGCCGCGCGTGTGGCCGCGTCTTTTTCCCTCCGCAAGCAGATTGCAGTTCCTGTTTGGCAAGAGATATGGAGTGGGTAAAAGTTGAAGGAAGCGGGAGGATCATAAGCTTTACGAAGGTAAATTATGGCCCCACCGGTTTCGAAGATGATGTACCCTATATTCTTGCACTGGCGGATTTCAATGGAATTAAAGTTTTCGGCCGTATAAGCAAAGATACCCCTGAAGAACAAATTGCAGTTGGTAAGGAAGTAAAAGCTGAGGCAATTTCTCTTCCAAATGGGCAGGTAAGCTATCAATTTTTGCCGGCATAATCTGATTAAGCAGTTGAGGAATGCAGAGGTCTTAAGGTGAAAGGGGTTTTGGCGAATGGACACTCCCGTTATTGATTTTCATCTTCACCCTATACATTATGAGTATTACGGAGAAAGTACTCTTAATTGGCTTAAGAGTATACATGCGGGGAAGAACTGGGATGAATTTTACGCATCATACTGTGATCCGAATTTTTTCGTGCAATACTTAAAAGCAAGTGGGGTCGATTACGGAGTTGTCCTGGCAGAACTTAGTCCTGCAGTAACCGGTATATGTTCCAACGAATATGTGCTTGAGTTCTGCCGGGGGCAGGAAATGCTAATCCCATTCGCCAGTATAAACCCCTTCACTACTGTTAGAATGGACATAGAGCTGCAACGTCTGGTAGAAAAAGGGTACCGGGGAATAAAAATGTATCCTACATACCAGCATTTTTATCCAAATGACCCTTCATTGTATCCTTTATATGCTCGGGCTGAGGAGTTGCAGATTCCGGTTATGTTTCATACCGGTTCTTCTGTTTTTGAAGGGGCAAGGCTTAAGTATGGAGATCCCCTTTATCTGGATGATGTGGCTGTTGATTTTCCAAAGATGAAGATTATTCTTGTCCACGGGGGCAGGGGATTCTGGTATGACAGGGCTTTTTTCTTAGCAAAGCTACATGCCAACGTTTATATGGAGATAGCAGGTTTGCCTCCTAAAAAATTAACCTATTATTTCCCTGAGTTGGAAAAAATTAGTCATAAGGTATTATTTGGTTCTGACTGGCCTGGAGTAAAGGATATAAAACATAATATTAGTGAATTAAGGCAGCTGCCTCTTAATGAAGAAGCGAAAGAACGAATTTTGGGTGGCACTGCCGCTATGTTATTGAATATATAAAAACAAAAACATAAAATATATGGTCAATATCTTATTGTTTCATGCTATAAATATTCAGACATTATATTTTAATCAAAAAAAAGGGATATTTTATTTTTTTTTATATTTTCCGCAGGAAAAACTGCCTCATTGTAGAATATGTATTATAAAGATGATAAGGCAAAGATAAAATAATTCGAAAGGCAGGGGATGTTTATTCATTAACAAATCAGATAATTAGAAAAACATAAAATAGTTCACCTATTAGGATATGAAATAACTGTTAAAACTAACTCTTATCCCTATTTTAGCACTAATTTTGTGGTTTGGCAGTTTGTTTTTTAAAAGGGTTTATAAAAAAATCATTTTTCAGGCTGAAGAATGGTAGAACGGATACCTCTGCGCAAAATGTGATCAGCCCTGTCGTTAAATTTGGAAAGTAATACGGCAGTATGGATTGTTTCCTGAACGGAAAATAAATTATAATTTTGTGGAGGTGTCTTTTTTATGTTTAATCCTCTTAACATCTTGATTGTTTTACAACCCGGGTTGGGCACTCCGGATGAGTATGAACAATTGATTAGAGAACGTTTCCCGGATAAAGTCGCCAAGGGCGAAATTCGTATCCGTTTATCCCAGGATGGTTCGTCGCTTGATGATGATGTTTTAGATACGCATATTATCGGTACAGGAATGATAGTTGAAAAAATTCCGCAGATGAAAGACCTGCAATGGGTAATGACCTTCAGTTCAGGTTATGATCACTTCATTAAGTGGGGGAAAATGCCCGCCCATATTCCGTTGCTGCATCTGCCCGGAGGTTCTGGAATACCGGTGGCGGAATTTACGCTTGGACTTATGCTGAATTTAGCAAAAAAATATAATCAGATTTGGGATAATCAAAAGGAAAAGAAATTTGTCCGTGTATGCGGTGAAGAACTCTATGGAAAGACGCTGGGAATAATTGGCCTCGGGGGAATTGGGCGCCAGATTGCAAAAAGGGCCAAAGGCTTTGATATGCGCGTGATTGGAACAGATATTCTTATTATGGATATTCCCAACGTAGATGAAATGTATTTGAATGATCAGGTGGACGAAGTAATTAAACAGGCGGATTTTCTTGTCCTCTCTTGCCCTGAGACTCCCGAAACTTTGGGTTTAATGAATGAAGAGCGTTTTAAATTGATGAAAAAGACAGCTTATCTGATAAATTGTGCCCGCGGCTCGTTGGTTGTTAAAGATGCCCTGATGAAAGCTTTGAGGGAGGGATGGATTGCCGGAGCTGCGAACGATACGCAATGGATTAAGAATCCCCTGCCTTCTTACTTGCCTCCGGAAGATGAACTTTGGGAAACGCCAAATGTTATTATTACTCCGCATGTTTCCAGCTGGACGGATATGTATGCTGCGAGATTCGGCGGTGTTTTTGTAGATAATATCGAACGCTTTTTAAAAGGAGAGCCATTAAGTAATATTGCTCCAGAATTTGAACCCTCTCGCAAATAACAACGTGTGTAGTTCTCGCAGTGGCCCTTAGAGCTATATTGAGACAGTTAATATTTTTAGTTGCGGAAAGGAGATAGCAAGTGAGCATAGAAGTATTAGAAGTTCTAAAAAAAACATTTGCGGACCCCGGCCGGCAGGTCAAGGAGTGGAAACAAGATACAGGCGGTAAAGCAATCGGTTTTCTACTGACTGAAGTTCCGGAGGAGTTAATTCACGCGGCAGGTTTTTTCCCTTTCGGCATTTGTGGCGGTAGGGCACGACTGGAGCAGGCGGAAGCCCATCTGCAGTCTTGGGCGTGTTCCTACGTCCGAAAGGGGTTGGCCATGGCCATAAACGGTGAACTTGACTTTTTAGATGGGATAATTGTCCCGCTCACGTGTGATTCTACCCGTTTGCTTCCCGGTATCTGGAAACACAACAAGCCGCTTCCCTATATGGATAGCTACCGCTTGCCAAAACAAGTCGAGCGCCCGAGCGCTAAAAAATACCTTTTTAAGGAACTGGAGAGAATAAAATACAACCTGAGCGCATACAGAGGAAAAGAGATCACCGATGAAGAATTAAAACAAAGTATCCGGCTTTACAACAGTAACAGGGGCTTGTTGCGCAAGCTGTATAACATTCATGAACATAACCCGGAGGCTATCAGTAATAAAGACCTTTACACCGTGCTCGGGGCTTCCATGGTAATTGAAAGGGAAAAACTAAACCGGTATTTAAGCGAGCTGGTAGCAACGCTGGAAGAACAAACAAAGCCTCCAGCTGGTAAAAAGAAAACAAAATTATATATTTCCGGCACATTCATCAACCCCCCGGAAGTACTGGATTACCTGGATGAAAGCGGTGGGACCGTTGTCGGGGATGACCTAAAAAACGGATATCGATATATCCAAGACGATGTAGAAGAGGCCGGCATATCCCCCTTGGAGTCGCTGGTAAACCGCCAGTTAAAGAAAAAACCTTTTGCCGGTTACGATGTACCTTCGGCTCCGCGCCGTTATAACCTTGTAAAAGCATCACAACAGAAAAAGGCACAGGGAGTACTCTTTCTGCATCTGAAATACTGTGAACCGGAGAACTACGATTACTACGACAACTTGCAGGCATTAGAGCAGGCGGGAATTCCCTCCATGCGTATCGAAACCGAATTTGGAGATACCTCACTGGGCCAACTGCAAACAAGAATACATGCATTTATGGAGATGGTTGGGGGTGAAAGCAATGTCTGAGAAAAAAACCTTTAAAACAGCTGCCCGGATGAAAGAGATCATGCAAGAATACTATGCCAAAGGAGCTGCTGCAAAGGAAAAACGCATTCCAGTCGCCTGGGTGACCGCAATCTTTCCGGTAGAGCTACTCTACGCGGCAGGGATATTTCCTTATTATCCGGAGAATTTTGGTGCGCTTGCTTCGGCAAGGAAGGTGGCGGATAAGCTCTCCCGTTATGCTGAAGCCAAAGGGTATGCTCACGATCTGTGCGGTTATGCCCGCTGCGGTATAGGGGATGCCTATGCCGAAGAGCATCCTGTAGGGGAAATTCTTAAGCCGGACGTAACATTTTGCTGTAACACCCAGTGCGGCTCCCTGTCGAAGTGGTTTGAAGTAGCCAGCAGGTTTTATAACGTACCTTACTTCCTGCTTGATGCACCCCAGATACTGGATCAGCCTGAAGAGCTTGCCACCGGTTATTACGTAGACCAGCTTAAAGAGATGATTGCCTTCCTGGAAGAGATCACCGGCAAACCCTTCGACTATGATCGCTTGCTCGAGGTACTGCACCTCTCCAACGAAACATGCCGGCTCTGGAATGAGATTCTCGACACCGCTGCCATGAAACCGGCGCCTTTCGGCTTTTTTGATGCATGTTTCCATATGGCTCCTATTGTTACCATGCGCGGTACGCGTGAAGCGGTTGAATATTACCAGGCGCTCAAGGAGGAGGTTGATGAGAGAATAAAAGAGGGGAAATATGCTATACCCAACGAACGCTTTAAAATATATTTTGACCATATACCCCTTTGGCCAAAACTGCGCTGGTTTTCCGAGCTGTTTGCATCCCATAATTCCCTGGTAGCCGTTTCACAGTATACCCATTCCTGGGCCTACTCGTTTGACCTGGAGCGCCCCCTTGAAAGCCTGGCGGAAAACTATACCGAGGAGTTTGTCAACCGCTCTTTTGAACACAGATTACAGTTGAAAATGAATTTTTTTAGAAAGTACGGTGTTGACGGTTTCGTGCTTTTTTCAAACCGCAGCTGCAAACCGACTTCCCTGGGCCTTTACGACAAACGCAGCGTTTTAAGCGAAAGAACCGGCCTACCAGGGGTGGTTTTTGATGCTGATATGTCCGACTTGCGCTTTTTCTCCGAGGCCCAAATTCTTGCCAGATTGGAACCATTTTTTGAACAATTGGCTTCATCCCAATGAAGTTCCAGTAGCTAAAAGAAAGGAGGAATAATAACATTGAAAAAACTAATGACAGGAAATGAGGCTCTGGCCTATGGTGCTTATCTCAGCGGGGTACGGGTAGGTGCAGCCTATCCGGGGACGCCCAGCACAGAGATAATGGAAAACTTCGCCAGGTACCCGGGGGTTTTTGCCGAATGGGCACCTAACGAAAAAGTGGCCATGGACGTGGGAATCGGTGCTGCATATGCAGGCAGCAGGGCCATGGTTTCCATGAAGCACGTGGGGTTAAACGTTGCTGCTGATTCACTTTTTTATGCTGTCTATACCGGGTTAAAAGGAGGGCTGGTCATCGCCTGTGCTGACGATCCGGGTATGCACAGTTCTCAAAATGAACAGGACAATCGAAACTATGCCAAATTTGCTAAACTTCCCATGCTTGAACCGGCCGACAGCGAGGAATGCAAGCAGTTTATGGGTATCGCGCTGGAAATGAGCGAGGCATTTGATACACCGGTAATAGTACGGACCGTTACGCGTATATCCCATTCTTCTTCACCGGTAGAGATCCTGGAAGACGGTCCACCACCGCCTCCGGAGGACCTTCCGCTTTATGAACGTAATCCTTTAAAATGTGTGATGGTTCCTGCCAATGCCCGCCAACGTCATCCGGTAATCGAAGAGAAAATAAAAAAACTGGCCGACTATGCTGAAACAATTGCCATAAACCGTATTGAACCGGGCGATGATTCCCTGGGGATTGTTGCCTCCGGTTCAGTTTACCAGTATGCACGTGAGGTTTTCCCTAACGCTACCTTCCTTAAGCTGGGCATGGTTTATCCCCTGCCGCAAAAACTCATTAAAGAATTTGCTTCCAGGGTAAAAACCGTAGTAGTAATTGAGGAACTGGATCCCTTTTTTGAAGAGCATATCCGTTTGATGGGGATAGAAGTAAAAGGAAAGGATATTTTCCCCATGATCGGTGAATTTAGTCCTTCCCTAATCCATCAGTGTGCCCTTGAAGCGGGATTGATTGATGCACCGGCAGTTGAAGCGGAAGCAGCAGCAACTGCCCCTGCTGTCGAGCTTCCTATACGGCCGCCAATACTTTGTCCGGGGTGTGGCCATCGCGGTATGTTCCATGTTCTCAGGGAGACCGGCGTTTTAGTGCTTGGTGATATCGGGTGCTATACCCTGGGCTTTGCGCCTCCCTTGAGCGCTATGCATACGTGCGGATGTATGGGGGCTAGTATCGGGGTGGCTCATGGGGTGGCAAAAGCAGGGGTTAAAGACCGTATCGTAGCCGTCATCGGGGATTCTACCTTTTTCCATTCGGGTATTCATCCCCTGATAGATGTGCTCTACAATGAGAGCAATATCACTGTTATTATTGCCGATAACAGTGTAACGGCGATGACAGGACACCAGCAACATCCTGGAACAGGTATTACCCTGCAGAAAAAAACAACCCATGCGGTGGATCTGGAAAAACTGGTGCGCAGTATAGGTTATAACCTGGTAGATGTGGTTGATCCGTATAATCTGGAGAAATTCGAGGAGGTGCTGGAAAATCACCTTAATAGCGGGAAGCCTTCGGTAATTATCTCCAAGCGGCCTTGTGTCCTTTACACTAAGGAAAAACGCACCCCTCCACAGGTTAATGCCGACGAGTGTACCAACTGTGGGACCTGCCTGGATCTGGGGTGCTCACCTCTCATGCAGGAAGAGAATAATGTAAGTATAGATCCAATGCTTTGCAACGGTTGCGGCCTTTGTGTTCAGGTTTGTCCTGTTGAGGCCATTGTTCATGAAGTTAACTAAACAACAATATGTTTTGATAAGAGAGGAGGCTGGCAGGTGGAAAAAATTGATTTCTTGATGGCCGGTGTTGGCGGACAGGGAACTATTCTGGCCAGCAATATTCTGGCGGAAGTGGGACTGGAGTTAGGTTATGATGTTAAGAAGGCAGAAGTACATGGGATGGCCCAGCGTGGCGGTACAGTGGAAAGCCATATACGTTGGGGGGATAAGGTCTATGCGCCTGTGGCCATTCAGGGAGATGTGGATTACTTGCTTGGTTTTGAAATGCTCGAAGCGGGAAGATGGCCGGCTTTTATTAAAAAAGATGCTGTGGTTATAGTAAATCGTTATCGCATTCCGCCTCCGTCGGTAAACCTTGGGAAAGCCAGGTACCCTCGTGAAGAGGAACTGGATTCCCTGCTAAAGAGTGCTGCTTCCAGGGTGTTTTGGATTAACGCTACGGAGAAAGCAAAAGAACTCGGTAATCCAGCAGTCATTGGGGTAGTTATGCTTGGCGCCCTTTCCAGTCTGGTTGGCGGTGAAGAGAGCGCCTGGCTTAACGTTATTAAACGTATGGTACCGGAGAGGTTTGTGGATTTAAACTTAAAAGCCTTTGAGGCAGGCAGACAAATACAATTGGCTTGATTAATTATGAGGCAAATATCTTCTTAGATAATGAGCTGACAGCTTGCAGTTGGTGTTCAGGTACTTTTCGGGAAAACACATGATCACTCGAGTCTGAACTCCTACTGCAGCGCTGTCCCCTTCTGTTATAAAAATAGGTTGAAGATTTTAATTATTTCCTAATCTAGGAGGCGTTTATCAGATGAATTTTTCTTATTATGGCATCATAAATGCGAAGAAGTACCCACAGCAGGAGTTTCTTATTGAGCTTACCCCATCAAAAAAAATGAGACGTTCTTTAACATGGAAAGAATTTAACGAACAAACCAATAAAGTTGCCAATTATTTGAAAAATAAGCTCGGTGTGCAAAAAGGTGATTATGTCCTTCATTTGCAAATGAATAGCATGGAATGGATTGTCACTTTTCATGCTATTTTAAGGGTAGGCGCTGTTGCTGTACCGTTAAATTTCCGATTTGCTCCCAATGATATCAAATATGCAGCTGATGCCTGCAATCCAAAGGTTTTTATTTTTGGAGAAGGTTTTCTTCCCAAGGTTCAGCCGATAGAAGGTGAACTAAACAGTGTGATTTCTTATATTTGTATTGGTGAGAATATTCCGGATAATATGGTTTCATATAACGAGATAATGGAAAGCTCTTCTCCAGAGGATATTATCGTTAATGTCGATGGGGAGGATCCGGCAGAGCTGATGTTTACCTCCGGGACAACCGGACCTCCCAAGCCTGTTTGCCAGGCGCACAATAACCTATATCAAATAGGTATAGGCAATGCACTAACCTATGGTGAAGGCCACCAGACGGTTTATCTGGCGCCTCACCCCTTTTATCACAGCGGGAGCTTCTTCCTTTCGTTTCCGTCCTACCTGGCCGGTGGCAAGATTATTATTCTCTTGGAATTAAATGAACCGAGCTATTTATTGGATGCCATTTACCAGGAGAAAGTAACCCATGGTTGGGTTACGGTACCTACCATGTCCGATACTGTAAATGCCGTTAAAAAGGGTACGATTGATTTGAGCAAATATGACTTTTCCCATGTAACAGGTAGTATTGTAATCGGAGCGCAACCTGTACCTTCCTCACTGTATAAAGATATGAAAGAGCTCCTTCCTTTTAAAACAGGCAATATTTACGGCATCACTGAAGGCGGTGGCGGAGGCACAATAAACTTGTATGACGAAGATGTATTAGATAGACCCGGTTCAATTGGTAAAGGTACTTTTAATGTGGAAACAAGAATAGTTGATGAAAACGGAAAGGATGTTCCTGTTGGTGAAGTAGGTGAACTGCTCCTGAAAGGGCCTAGAAACATGAAAGAATACTTTAAAAACCCTGAAATGACAGGTAAAACGCTTGTTGATGGCTGGCTCTACACCGGTGACCTGGTTAGAATGGATGAGGATGGCTATATTTATATCGCGGACAGAAAGAAAGATCTCATTATCAGGGGAGGAGAAAACATCTTCCCGGTTGAGATTGAAGATGTATTGCGCAGAAATTCAAAGATTGCGGATGTAGCTGTAATAGGTTATCCTCATGAAAGGCTGGTGGAGATAGCCATGGCGATAATCCAGTTATATCCCGGAGAAACAATGACCGAAAAAGAAGTCATTGAATTTTGTTCACAGCAGGGGTTGGCTAAATATAAATGGCCGGAGAAAATTGTCTTCGATAATGTCTTACGCAACGTAACAGGAAAAATTAACAAACCTTTAATGCGAGAAAAATATATAGGTCCTTCACAAAAAAATGCCGGTTAATTGCAGAGGCTGACAAAATTAACGAATAAAAAAGACGAAACATTGGCGTACAGTATGACTCTACCGGATTTTTGCAACCGGTAGAGTCATACTATTTTTGTTATTATAAATATATAGATTATTGGAACTTATTTAATTCATGTCGCTCCATTTGCCGAACTGTTCCCGCAATACACGGTGCAGTATTTTGCCTGTACCCGTCCGCGGCATTTCTTCATCAGAGATGAAATGGATATTTTTGGGACGTTTAAAGCCTGCCATCTTTCCTTTGGTAAATTCCATTATTTCTTTCTTTATTTCTTCTCCGGGCTGGTAATTCTGGTGTAAAATAATAATCGCGGTAACTGACTCGCCCCATTTTTCGTCCGGGACTCCGATTACCGCTACATCTTTTACTGCCGGATGTGCTCCTATGATGTTTTCCACTTCAGAAGGATAAACATTTTCGCCTCCTGTAATAATCATGTTCTTCTTTCTGTCTACCAGATAATAATAGCCGTTTTCATCTCTTCTGGCCATATCACCTGCAGTGCACCATTCCCCGCGGAATACCTCTTTGGTTTTTTCGGGGTCGTTCCAGTATTTCTGGAATGTTCCCGGGGACCTGGAATATAGCTCTCCTACCTCTCCATCTGGTACCTCATTCCCATCTTCATCAAGCAGTTTAATTCTGTCAAGACCAAAAATTTCCTTTCCTATAGAACCAAGGTGAGTTAACTGATCTTCCGGCCGCAAAAGCGTTACAAGAGCAGCTTCTGTAGAGCCATAGGCCTCCCAGAGCTCTACCGATTTAAAGTAGTCCATAATGGCCAGCTTTAAGTCTTTCCTTGCCGGAGCAGAGGAGATAAGCAACTGCCGGATGCTGGAAACATCATATTTTTGTTTGATTTCATCAGGCAACGCAAGGATCATAATATAATGAGTCGGGACCAGGGAGGTGAATGTGATTTTATAATCGGATATTGTTTTTAAAAGATCCTCGGGATCAAAGCTAATCATATTATAAACCATAACGGGCGCTGTAACGTAAGTATAGGCGAATGAATAATAGATGGAATTAACATGACACATCGGCATTACCAGCATGGACTTATCTGTCGGTCTTACGCCCATACTCATATTGCTGAGGAAGTACTGCCCGAGATAACTCTCGTGGTTTCTTACGACTCCTTTTGGTTTGCCTGTTGTTCCGGAGGTATACATAATAGTCCACGGGTCATTAGCGTCTACGATCACATCCGGTTCCACTGGTTTACCCTGGTTAAGAAAATCTTCATAATGAATATAACCGTCCGGAGCTTTCCCCTCTCCCAGGAAAATAAAGTTATCCCGGGGTATTGATTTAAGATTATCACGTATACTGTTAATGCTTTCTACAAAAGGTTCTTCAACAATAATCATTTTGCTGGTGGAGTGGTTGATGATATATTCTATATCAACCGGAGCCAACCGAAACATAATAGGAACGGCTATCTGCCCGCCTTTTGCGCACCCTGCATACATTTCCATCCATTCTACGCGGTTATAAGCGAGTATTGCCACCCGTTCACCGTAACCGACACCTGCTTCCGAGAAGGCATTGGCCAACCGACAAGCCCGCTCATTCCATTCTTTAAAGGTAAAACTCTTGTATTTATCCTGGCAGCCTAATTTATCAGGATAGTTTAAGGCATTCATCTTTAAGACTGTTCCAACATGCATCCATTTGCTGACGGTCATTATTTATTTTCCTCCTTTTCAATAATTGGGGATTCATCAACACATAAAGACACCCCCATCATTAAAGCTTGATAGAGGTACCCATGCTGCTGTCTTACTAATATATGTTCACAAAATTAAGAAAACCGAAGATAATATAAACAATAACCATCATACCATCCTACTTTTAATTGTTTATTAATAGCAGTATACACCTCCCTGTAGGGTGCAATTTATAATATTAACCCGGCAAAGCAATATATTACTTATTATTTCAACAAAAATTATTTATTTCCTGCCTAAAATATTCGACTTAAAAAAAAAGTTTTAAGAGTTAAAATTATCTAATTTGAGTATTATAGTTTTGAATATTTATATATAATTAAATAAATGGTAATAGCGCTTTAATCTATCAACCTGTTCTAACTATAAAGTTTTACTACTTTCCTATCTCCTTTATACTATCAGATTTGTCCCCTTTCCTAAAAATTATCAATATTAATTATTTCATAAAACAATAAACCGGTAAAAATAGTCTAATTTAGCTTTCCTTTAAATATATAAACAATTTTAAATTTGGAATACAATTTGCTATAAATTTTTAGGTGGTGTCCTATCGTAGATCAAACCACTAATAAGCCCTTAATTTCTAGCCTCCCTAATATCCTATACGTAGGTTTCCTTTTAATAAATAAAAGGGGGTGGATTAAAGACGACAGGTAAAATGACTTAATTATCAGAGGATGTTGTTAGTGGAAGTTTTTAAGGATTGTTTTAGACTAAGGCAAAAGTAATTTAAGGCAAATTCAAAAGTTACAAATTTGAAAAGGGGTTGATAATTATGAAAAGATATTTATTTACTATCAGTTGTTTATTTGTTTTTTTATTTGTTTTATTAATTTCTTCTATTGCACTGGCAACTTCGCCCCTCCCCGAACACGCGCAAAAAGAGGATGCAAAATTAATTACCGTCCTCAATCCTTTGGGCCAACCTCCTCCTGTAGAGCTAATACCCATGGCACCTAGGCTTGATACCCTAGAAGGTAAAACTGTATACTTAGTAGATCAGGGTTTCGGGAAACCGTCAGGGGTTTTGTTTTTAGAGCATATACAGGCTTGGTTTGCTGAAAACATGCCGTCTGTGACAACAATAATCAAGGAAAAAAGTGGGTCATATGGACAGGATGATCCAGAGCTATGGCAGGAGATAAAAAACAATGGCGGCGATGCAGTGATAGTAACCTATGGACATTGAAGTAGTTGTGCCCCGTCGTGTGCGAGGCATGCTAGGTCAATAGAAAAACTAGGGATACCTGCGGTGTCTATTCACACTGAAAAATTTGCTGAATATCTGAAGTACGATGTCGCTCGAGAAGGGCAACCACTCCAGCGTATGGTATTTGTTCCCCATCCACTCGCGGGCGAACCATCTACCGTACTTAAACAATATGTTAACGGCAAAGATCCAACAACCGGCAAGCCTGTAATGCAGGAGATTATTGATGCGCTCACTAAACCTTTATCCGTAGTGGAGACGAAGACAGGCATTTCGGAAACAAAAAGGGTAAGGTTGTTAGAACCAGATACCGAGGATAACCTGCGGCAATTATTTAATAAAAATGGATGGACTGATGGATTGCCGATTGTGCTTCCAACGGAAGATAAAGTGGCTGAGATGCTTGCAGGAACCAATCGTAGTCCTGATGAAGTTGTGGGTAAGATGTTTTGGAGTTATACAGTGGAGCAGGTTGCAGTCAATGCAGTAATGGCAGGAGCTAAACCGGAATATTTCCCGGTAATTTTGGCATTAGCTGCATCGGAAACGCCTCCTTTGTCTACCTCTACAAGTTCTATGGCAGGAATGGCGGTTGTTAACGGACCAATACGAAAGGCGATAGGCATGAATTATGAAGTTGGTGCGTTGGGCCCATATAATGAAGCCAATTCTACCATAGGTAGAGCGTGGGGGTTCATTGCCAGAAATTGTGGGGGATATCAGCCTTGGCCGGAAAGGTATTGTGGTTCCGTAGGCAACCCCTTAAATTTTAGCAATATCGTCTTTGCAGAGAATGAGGAAAGGAGCCCGTGGAAACCTTTTCATGTCCGTAAGGGCTTCAAGGAGGACGAAAGCGTTGTAAGCCTCTTTGGTACTGGCTGGTCTAAGATCGATTGTATGGGTGCCATTACTTACAGGCCACTTCATGAAGAGGCGCTTATCTTAATGAAGGCTTTCCCTCCAAGTACTCCTAAAGCTACTTTTGTAATGGATCCAACAGCGGCCTGGAAAACCTATAGGGAAGGCTTTGAAACTCCAGAAGAGCTTGCCGAATGGCTGAAAGAAAATATTAAGTGGACTGTCAAAGACTACTGGGCAACTGACTATGTACGGACTTTTGTTATGCGAGATGCCCAAAACGGGATTGAACCGTACGCAACGTGGTTAAGACTACCGGAAGATGAGCTAATACAGCCTTGGCTTTATGGCCGGGGGATTGAGACAGTAGTAGTAGGCGGGGAAACAAATGCTTTTTGTCAGGTTTATGATATGCCATATGTACGTAGTATATCGATAGATCAATTTATGCCTAATAAAACATATAAACCCGCTGAACCTGGCAAAGATGATCCGTTTATTAATCCTGTTCCTGGCGCTGTTCCAATTAAACCTAGTGAGCCTAAACCTCCCTCTAAACCTAGTGAGCCTGAACCTCCCTCGGACGATGACTGCAGCACTTGAGGATAAAATAAAAATCCCTGGTAGGGATTGAAGTGTGCATATGTTAGATTCTGAATAGTCTATGGTGAAGGCGGGAAGGGGTATTTATCAATTCCTGCCTTCCCAATATAGGACTTTAACTGTTCCTACTGGACAGTTCGGATAATTAGGATACTTAAGGCCATAGCCAGGTTTACAGAATCATTCAATTCACAGCTTAAAGCAACCGGTAAGGAGAGCGGGCAGCTTTTTGTAAATTTTTAGCAACAGATTAGGGATTATCAAACCGTTTTATCAAGTTGAACCAGGCAATCCACCAGCTTGTCCCCATAAGCTCCACACCCGCTTGGGCAATACTGCGAGTTATTGCCGAGGTTCTTCGTAATTCTAAGAATGAAAAGGATATTAACAAATTAAGAGAAAGGTGGTTGATAATGTTGATAATTATGAAAAGATATTTATTTGTTACTAGTTGTTTGTTATTTGTTTTATTAATCTCTTCTATTTCACTAGCAGCAACGCCCGAACATACAGGTCAAACCGGGCAACCTATTGATATTCATGGACAGGGACGCTACCACGGTGAGGGGGTGGTCTTAGAGGCGCTGAATCCCAGGGGTGTAATTGACCCGCCCCCAAATATGCCACTTTCTCCGCGTGTTTCGGATTTGGATGGCAAGACAATTGGGCTATATGATAATGGAAAAGAGGGGTTTACCGCATTTCTTGATGTGATTGAAGAATTGATCAACAAATATTATCCTACCACCACTGTAAAACGATACGTTGGTGCTTTTGATATTGGCGATCAGATGGCAGCTCAGATAGCGAAAGAAGTCGATACCGTTATATACGGTGTGGGTGATTGAGGGACCTGCACCTGGCAGAGTTCTGCCGGTATAATTAAGTTGGAAAAATTAGGCGTACCCAGTGTTTTACTAGTAGCCAGAGGATTCGAACATGATGTAGAATCAGGGTCTTACGATAACGGAATGACCATGTTGCGTAGGGTAATATTGAAGGGTTATTATTGGTATATACCCTCGGAGGAGTCGAGGCCTATTGCCGAATCCCATTTTAACGATATTATTGATGCTCTCGTTCGCCCCTTAACGCCAGATGAGGAAGACCCACCCCAGTTAGAAAAAGTTGATCTTCCACCAATCACGATTACCTCCTGCTGTTACGAGCATGCGATCCAGGAATTCCAGGAGATATTTGATAAGAACCATTGGGGAGATGGATTGGCTTTAATCCCCCCTACAAGAGAAGCTGTTGATTTGATGCTTACAGGTACAACTCGTCCCCCGGATGAAGTAATAGGTAAAGTTCCTATAAAAAATGGGGAAGCCACTGTAGAAAAAATTGCAATTAATGCCGTAATGGCAGGTGCCAAGCCAGAGTACTTGCCGGTAATTATCGCGGCAATGGAGGCTGTTTCGGGCTGGGGTACATTAGAAGACTATGATCTTATTCATCCACAGGGCTCGTTAGGTGGTTTTCAGCTTGCAATTTGGGTGAGCGGACCTATGGGAGAAAAACTCAATATGAACTCGAAAGACCGTATATGGACCTATGGAAACAGAGCCAATTCTACCATAGGCCGTGCTATCAGGTTGTGTTTGATTAATTTTGGCCACATGTGGCCGGGTATCAATGATATGGCACGTAGCAGGGTGTATCCATTTACCTTTTTTACGTTTGCCGAGGATTTTTCAAGCAGCCCCTGGGAGCCCTATCATGTGACTTACGGCTTTGATGCGGAAGAAAGCTGTATAACCGTTTCCACAATTTCAGGAAATATGCCTGTAAACTATACGAACACGGCGTTATATGAGGAATCGGGCCAGCATTTGACAGCTCAGCTTACTTTGGAGAAGATTATTGACTCGATACGTAGTAAGCGCTCTACAGTAATTGCAGGGTATAACCCCGATATAGCCAGCCCAGCGGCACATCCTCCCAAATATATATTTATGATTACCCCAGAAATGGCTGAGGATTTCAAAGCCTTAGGCTATACTCAGGAAAGCCTCCGAAAATATATCTTTGAAGAAACCAGGATACCCTTTGAGGAACTATCCACAGAAGAAATTGCAAATATAAAAGCAAGAATTCAACAGAGTTTAGAAGGAAAGGGAATCTTAGCAGACCAGATTCCTCCTGATTATCTACCAATGTGGCAAGAATCTCTTCAGCCCGGAGGAAAAGTTCCTATTCTAATTTCACCGAAAACTCTTCATTTTGTTGTAGCCGGTGGAGAAGGTAAAACAGTAACCGGTTGGTCATATTTTGATCATTGTTACACGTGGTCGTCTCATGAAACGAGGCTGATAGATGATGCTGGGGATCCGGGGGACCCGGGTTGCGGCTGAGAATAACAATAGTCCCTGTTAGGGATTATTATGTATAGATAGATATTTGAGGGTAGGGAGAGGATAAGAGGATTATTACTTCTATTCTGAAAACCCTTGGTAAAACGGACAAAGATACCATGTGACTATTGAAACGGGAACGAGTAGCCTTCTATGGGTAACAAAATATGCGCTGACAGCTAAGGATTCACTCATTGTTGGACGAATCTGGTCTTGGCAGCCGATTACGACGGTGAATGACCAGATTTTCGTTCCCAGGCCGAATGGATAGCTACTCCTATGACATTTGTGATCTACAGGCGAACAGGGGATCTCGGTAACAGGATTCAAGCTAAAATTTCGCAGCATTCCCGGTTTGGGCATAGTGGCAGCGGCAACGATTCTTTGAGCATCCTTCCAGGTGATCAAGCTTGCTGGTTTTAACCTAAGAGCAGCACTTCCGGCGAGTAACACTGTAATTACCAAAAGAGCCGCTCCAGATTGCATTGTTTGCTTTGCCAGGCTGCCCCGATAACAGTGTCAAAAAACCCGCAGTTAAGAGTCCTGTATTACTATTTCAAACAAGACCCAAGAACATTCTTAAAACAAACCAGTCTAAGGGTATTGACCCTATGAGACATGATAGCGTAGCCGGATGAGGCTTAAGGTGGGATGTCGGCCAAGGTGGAAATATTTTGGCTGCGGGTATGTGGCCAACGTTAAGGCGAAGGCCACATACCCACAGCCAGCCTCCGTTGCTGCAGAAGATTTTTATGCTTAAAAGAAGATTTAAACCCGAGGTTACAAACTTTCGTAAATCTAAGAATAACGTAAGAATAACGGAGATATTAAATGATATTCTTCAAGAACAGAGATAGGAGGTTGAATAGGATGAAAATGAAAATAAAAAGGAGTTTTATAATTCTATTAACTGGATGTTTGTTATTTATGATTTATGGCTGCTCAGCAGCACAAGAAGATGTGGAAATTGCGGATATTGCAGAAGAAGAAATTACGGTAGCAGATGAAGGGCAAAGCAGGGGGGGTACAGAAGAAGCTTCTCCTCCTGTAATGGAGCCGATTGAAGCACAGGAATATCAAGATGGCGTATATACAGGTGTTTCTAAGAAAGTTGAAGGAAAAGGATACTCTGAGGTCACTATTGAGATCGTTGATAATAATATCATAAAAGCTTCTATTGTAGAATACCACGGAGATAATAAGGCAAAAGATCCTGATACTTATAAAATTCCCATACAAGATGGTGAAGATATTTTACTTAGGGAAGTTTTTATTACTCTCGAATCCAACATAGTGGAGAAGAACACATATGATGTTGATATTATTACGGGAGCAACTGAGTCTTGTTACAAAGTAATCCAGGCTACTTACTCAGCTTTACAAGAAGCTCACAAAAAAGAAAATGAAAAAGGAATCAATGAAGAAAAAGGAATCAATGAAGAAAAAGGAATCATTGAAGAAAATGAAAAAGATATCGAAGATATCCTTGAATCAGATCCCTGTGATCTTTGATCATAAAAAAGTAAATCTCTGGAAGAGATTAAATATATTTATATTCCTTCGGGTCTTAGTATATTTCCAACTAGGCAAGAGTTTATGCAGTGGCTAACCCAAAATTGCAATATTAACCAGTCAGAGTTTTTTATGGCTTACCCTTCTTATCTCGATAGAGCCCGTGCAGGAGAACAACCTTATGTATACTGGCTTACCCTCCCGAGCGATCATAGGGTACCTGTGCTGAAGTTTGTTTTTGATAACGGCTGCAGGGAACCGAGCTAGCTCACCGCGTACCGGCACTTAACATAGTAATAGTGAGTGGCGGAACAAACTCCTCTTGGTGGGCTTCAAATTTCGGACACCGGGAAAGTGTGGGCGTAGATCAGTTTCGTCCAGATACTTTGTGGACACCAATAAAAGCCCGGATTAATATCCATTTATACCTGGTTACTAATATTACAGCAAAAGTATAATATGCAGCCATTTAGAAACATTGGATTACTGTGGGAGCCAGGGCTGGTCCCTGCTCCCGGTCATAGCGTTTTTATAGCCAGGAGAAAATTTAAGTAGCCCGGGGGTGTTGAATGCCCCTTATATATTTCCTGCCCAAAATATTCGACTTAAATAAGAGGTTTTAAGAGTTAAAATTATCTAATTTGGGTATTATTGTTTTGAATATTAATAATTAAGTTTAATATTTATTTTGGCAGGAAAAAGGGTCTTTTTAGAGAAGTTATAGTATTAAATGAAAAATTTCATCGCAAGGGAATGTTTCTTATGACTTTTTCCAAAAAAGTAGTAGCCATAAGCGGTTCGCCGAGATCCGGCTTTCCAAATAAAAAATCATTTACTGAAAAGATCTTAAACCTATTACTTGAGGGGATTAACCCAGCAGATTTGAAAATATTCTATCCGCATAAAATGAATATTAATTATTGTACAGCCTGTATGTCTTGCTGGTTTAAAACTCCCGGAAAGTGTGCTGTTAAAGATGATATGCAATTTCTTAAGCAGGAGATTGAAGATGCAGATGTAATAATCCTGGCCAGTCCTGTTTATGTATACGGTTTTAGTGCTCCGGTAAAAGCAGTTTTGGATAGGTGCTTTTCCATGTTTGATCCCTTCATAATAAGCGATGAGGAGGGACATTGCCGCCACAAGAGGTTTAAGCCCCGTGAGCAAACAGCCTTGCTTGTTTCTACCTGTGGTTTTTCCGAGAGGGATAATTTTGATCAAATCAGCAATCATTTCAGGATAATATGCAATAGTTTCGCCTGGGCTGCAGGGGGGGAGATTCTTGTGCCTGCAAGCGCTCTGGGTTTTATGCGTGACGCTTATCTTGAAAAATATGAACTTGTTAAAAAAGCGGGAGAAGAGTTTGCCTCAAACGGATTAATATCCTTTGAGACAATGCAGAAAATTTCCGAAGAAACAATGACACCTGCTGAATACCAGGAACTGGTCAATCCTTTTTTTAAAAAGTTAATGGACAGGAATAGCGTTGAACCGAATACATAAAATTTTATTTTTTATTTACGTGTGAGGGATGAGCGGTTATAATAAAAAATAGTATTAATGATTCATAAAATTAGAAGGTTACATGAATAACAAAAATCCCGTGAAGACAGAAGATCTTATCTTGTCTGCTTGTGGCCGTGATGTTGCATTATCTGTAAAAGCATGGGTGTAGATTTAATTTTCTATCTATGATATAATATAGCCAATCAAACGGTTGGGAGGAATGTTTTATAATGTAATATAATCAATAATATGTAAGAGCAGTAAGAAAGGGGGATTTGGAAGGTAATTTTAGGATTATAAGGATATTATTCCTGGATACTGGATAAAAGGATAAAGGAGGTGAGAGATCTCTGTTTCTTTTACAGAGCCTTTAAATACTGTTGATCAATTTTATCTGCTTTTATCATGTGGTGCCTTTTCTTTAATAGTAGAATTTAATAGTAGAATATATCAATTGTTAGACAAAATGATACTTATTTGATTTGAGGGTATTTTTGTTATACTCGAAACGTTGTATTTACAGCAAAGGTTCACGTAAGAAAAATAAACGTTAAAAAAATTATAAAGTATATGTTAATTTTTATTCAAGCAATGTTCATGTTAGGAGGTTTAGTTTAATGGCAGTTGTCAATAGTAGTTGCATGTTATGTGTGTGGGATTGCGGTATTAAAGCGCATGTTGAGGATGGTAAATTGGTAAAAACTGAAGGGTTACCAGAGCACCCGGTTAGCAATGGTTACGTTTGCCCGAGGGGAGAAAACCTTCCGGCTTACGTATACTCCGATAGCCGCCTGCTCTATCCTTATCGCAGGAAAAATAATACCCTGGAGAGGATTACTTGGGACCAGGCATTTGATATTTGCGCGGAGAACCTGACCAAAGTAAAAGAAAAATACGGAGCAAAGTCACTGGCTATCTTTTGCGGTTCGGTCGGCGTTGAAAATATTGAAGTAGCCGCTTTTGCCCAGCGCTTTAAGAGTGCTTATAATACTCCCAACCTGCTTTCCGTGGAAAACATTTGTTACCGGCTGCGGATCCTCGCACGCCAGTTGACATTTGGGCGTTATGTAGGTGAGGATTATCGCCAGGCGGAGTGTATGATTCTTTGGGGTCACAACCCGGACGGCTCAAGGAAAATGTTAGGAGATCTGATCCGGGAAAAGGTGGCCAATGAAAAGTTTGAGCTCATTGTTATTGACCCCAAGAGAACCGAGCTTGCTAAACTGGGTCTCCATTTACAGATACGTCCCGGTACTGATGCAGCTCTTGCTCTGGCGATGCTGAATGTTATTATCAATGAAGACCGTTGTGATAAAGAATTCGTAGAAAATTACACCAAAGGGTTCCCCGAGTTGAAAGAACATATCCAGCAGTATACTCCTGAATGGGCGGCCGATATTACCGGTATTCCCAAAGAGGATATCAAGGTTGTGGCCAGAATTTTTGCCCAGTCCAAGGCACCCTGTATCCTGCAGGGTATTAATACGCTTGACCAGCACCGGAACGGCTTCCAGAATTCAAGGCTTTTAGCGCTGTTGCAAATAGTAGTGGGCGCTATTGATAAACCCGGAACCTGGGTAACCATTCCATTTCTCCGCATGGCAGATTTGCGGTTGCCTATGGAAGAAAAGCCCATCGGTGCGGATGAGTACCCGATTTTCCATTCGGTTTGGGGTCGCGTGTCTCCTTACGGTATTGCTACATTGTTCCCCAAAGCGGTGTTGGAAGGAATTCCTTATCCGATGAAAGCCAGTATCGTAACGGCAGCCAATCCTTTGGTAACTTACCCCGATTCCGGCCTCTACAGGAAAGCTTTTGAAGCTTTAGACTTCAGGGTATCCATTGATCCGTTTATCAATGAGACGGCGGAGCTGTCTGATGTGTTGCTGCCTGCATGTACTTTCCTTGAAAAAGATAGCCTTGGCTATGTTTACGGCGTTGTAAATTGCGAGCCTTATGCCATGCTGCGTAAAAAGGTTATTGAGCCGCTGGGTGAGAGCAGGCCTGACTGGTGGATCTGGACCGAACTGGCAAAGCGTATGGGTTTGGGAGAATATTTCACCTGGACTTCTGATGAAGAAGTCTTTGACTTCTTGCTGGAGCCGAGCGGAATTAAAGAGGAACTAAAAAATAAGCTTGGGGTTTACTTTGCAGAAAAGGGTTATTACCAGTATAAAACAAAACCGTTCCCCACGCCGAGCAAAAAGATTGAGATCTACTCAGACACATTAAAAGAGTATGGCTATGATCCTCTGCCGGGATATGTGGAGCCTGCCCAGAGTCCTATCAGCACTCCCGAGCTTTATAAAGAATATCCTATTATTCTGATCAGTGGAGCCAGGCAAGAGGAGTATGCTCATTCTCAGCAGCGTAATATACCAGCACTGCGCGCTTTAAACCCGGAGCCTCTGGCCGAGATGCATCCCGCTACCGCACAGCGCTATGGACTGGTTGATGGCGAAAAAGTAAATATCTCAACAAAAGTAGGAACCGTAAAGATGCGTCTTAAGACCAATGAAAACATGATGACAGGCGTAGTAACGGTCCCTCATGGTTGGGGTTTGGCGAACGTGAATGAAATAACAAATGTCGAAACCAGGGAGCCGATTACCGGTTATCCCGACTTTAAAGCCATTCTAGTTCGGGTAGAGCCGGCTTCTTAAAGATGGAGTTTTTTTAAACCTGTTCTGGTCTATTTAAAAGCCGTGGGTGAAGTTGCTCTCGATAACGAGGTAAGAATAAGGGGGGATATTATTTGTCTTATGAATATCTGAAAACGAAAAACGAGGACGGAATAGTACGTATTACTTTGAACCGCCCTCCGCTGAATGTTTTAACCATTGCCATGATGGAAGAGATGGTAAAAGCGTTTAAATGGGCACAAGGGGAATCCGGCGCATTAGTTGTCCTGGATGCGGAAGGAAAAGCCTTTTCTGCCGGTGTGGATGTGGCCGATCATACTCCGGACAAAGTAGAACAAATGATCGATGTATTCGACAGGCTTTTTATAGCCATGTTTGAGGTAGAAAAACCAATCGTAGCTCTGGTAAATGGTGCTGCTCTGGGTGGTGGTTACGAGCTTGTTCTTGCCTGTGATCTGGTAGTAGCTTCGGAAAAGGCCAAGCTGGGCCAGCCGGAGATTAACGTCGGTGTTTTACCGCCTGTTGCTTGCTACTTATTACCCCATTTAGTTTCCTGGCCCAGAGCATTGGAGCTCCTATTGAGCGGAGAGGTTTTTGATGCTGCGCGTGCCGAGCGGATGGGTCTGGTAAATAAAGTAGTTCCTGCCGATGATTTTGATAATGGGTGCAATGAGTTCTTAAAGAAATTCCAATCACAAAGTCCTGTGGTTTTAGCACTGACCAAAAAGGCAGCGCTGGCTGGGCAGAGGAAGAGCTTTAAGGATGGGATAAAAGCTATTGATGATATCTACCTGAATGAACTGATGCAAACGGAAGATGCTGTGGAAGGATTAAATGCCTTTACGGAAAAACGCAAACCTGTGTGGAAGGGAAAATAGTAATCCGACATTTACAGAAAATAAGGAGGTTTAATCACATGGCTGTACCGGAAAAAATTCAAACCTGGCAAATGGTCGAGCCTGGCAAGCTGGAGAAAACCAGTATTGACGTGCCGGAGTTGCAACCTGGAGAGGTTCTGGTAGAAGTAGCAGGATGCGGGGTATGTCATACAGATGTCGGTTATTTCTATGATGGGGTGCCCACAGTAAGTAAGCCGCCGCTTACGTTGGGCCATGAAATAAGCGGGCGCATAGTAGCTGGTGATGAAAAATTAATCGGCAAAGAAGTAATCGTCCCGGCGGTAATGCCCTGCAATAATTGCGAAATCTGTGCATCAGGACGGGGCAACCGCTGCCTGAAACAGAAAATGCCCGGCAACAGTATGGGTATATACGGCGGTTTTGCCACTCATATTCCTGTACCTTCTGCGGACCTGTGTTTTATTGAAGACCGTAAGGGGATGCCCCTGGAGAATTTTGCCGTTGTTGCTGATGCCATAACATCGCCCTATCAGGCAGCTAAGCGCGGTGATATTAAGGAAGGGGACCTTGTTGTGGTTATTGGCGCCACTGGCGGCATTGGAGTGTATATGACTCAGATTGCTGCAGCCATGGGAGCCAAAGAAGTAATAGCCATCGCCAGGAATAAGGAAAAGTTGGAGCGTTCATTAAATTATGGTGCTACTTATGCGCTCAGTACCCTTGATAAAAGCACAAAAGATATCAGAGATGATTTCAGAGCTTACACTAAAGAAAAGAAACTACCGGGATACGGGTGGAAAATTTTTGAATGCACTGGCTCTCCGGCAGGGCAGGAGATTGGACTTGAGTTACTGTCGTTTGTTGGGAAAATGGTTGTAGTCGGTTATGGCATGAAAAAGGTTGAATATATGTTATCCCGCTTAATGGCCTTCGATGCAGAAATTATAGGAACCTGGGGCTGCCTGCCCAAATATTATAATGATGTTTTGAAAATGGTTCTTGAAGGGAAAATACAGATCGAACCGTTTATTGAGTTCCGCCCGATGAGTCAAATTGAAGAAGCCTTTAAAGATTCTCACTCGGGTAAGTTAATGAAGCGGGTAGTATTAACTCCGGATTTCTAACCGAAACTATTTTTAAAAGAAAGGTTTCCAGCAATAATATGCTGCAGGGAAAATATGCCGGTCGATTAATCGGCCGGCATATTTCAAAAAAAGAGTTGTCTCCATATTTAAAACTTTCTTTCATTCATTATATCGACATAATTATAGCAGAATGCTATTGAGAAAGGAGATGATATGTTGCTAAAAGACATGGATTGCTACTGGAACCCTGTTTTGGAGACGCTTTCAAGGGACGAACTAAGAGATTTTCAATTTAAGAAATTTAAACGGGTGGTAAAATGGGGTTATGAAAACTCCAGGTTGTACCGCCGCCTTTATGAAGCAGCCGGCTTCGAACCGGAAGATTTAAAAACATGGGAAGATATTATTAAAGTTCCAACGTTGCAAAAAGAAGATTATCGCACAGCCCAGGCGAAGGAACCTTATCCTTATGGAGACAGCCTTTGTGTCCCTTTGGAAAAGGTTACAGAATACCACCAGACCAGCGGAACCACCGGTCAACCCGTATACCAACCAGATACCTGGCAGGATTGGGAATGGTGGAGTGAATGCTGGTCATATATTCTCTGGGCACAGGGTTTTAGAAACACGGACCGTGTCTTTATTCCCTTTGGTTACAATGTATTTGTGGCTTATTGGGCAGGCCATTATGCATGTGAGAAAATTGGATGTGAGGTTGTTCCTGGAGGCATACTTAACACCGAAGAAAGGCTTCTAAAAATCAAGGAGTTGAAAGCTAACGCCTTAATGGCTACCCCTACTTATGTCTTAAGCATGGCAGAGACCTGCCGTAATAAACTTAAAATCGATCCCGCCGAGTTGGGAATTAAGAAAATTCTTTGTGCCGGAGAACCCGGAGCAAGTGTGCCGGCTACTAAGAAGCGCATGGAAGAAGCATGGAACGCGAAGGTATATGATCATGTCGGGGCTACGGAAATTGGTGGATGGGCTTACGAGTGCTTATCACAGCCGGGTGGTATCCATGCGAATGAAGCCTTTTTTCTGGTGGAGCTGGTCGATATTGAGAGCGGCGAACCAATTGAGGAACCCAATAAGCCCGGCAAAATTATTATTACTGCATTTGACCGCGAAGCCCAGCCTTGTATAAGATTTGATTCCAAAGATGTGGGTATGTGGGGGGAACCCTGTGCCTGCGGCCGGACTTTCAGAGTATTGAAGGGCGGCATACACGGACGTGTAGATCATATTACAAAAGTAAAGGGGGTTTTGTTTAGCCCTGTTTCTGTGGAAGAAGTGGTTCGGGGCATGCCTGAGCTGGGAGATGAGTACGAACTAATCGTAAGTAAAAAAGGTGATACCGATGTTATAACTCTTAAAGTTGAGCTGGTGCCGGGGGCAGAAACCCTCAAGGAATTGGTACAGCAGGAACTGGTTAGACAGCTCAGGTTGAAAACTAATCTGGCATACAAGATAGAGTATCATGACTTTGGCACTCTGCCGCGTTATGAAGTAAAGGCAAAACGATTCAAAGACCTGAGAAATAAGTGAAGCAGTTCATTCCCAGGTTGCTTTTTAAGAATTAATTATTTCAATAAGCAGGTTTATCTAATATAATTGTTGAATAAGAATAACCAGTTATTTTTAAACGGGAGTAGTGGTAGTTGTTTGTATACTTTTAGCCGGTCGATTGTTTGACCGGCCGTATTATGCATGAGAGTTTTCCAGAGGTCACGAGAGTTTTGGGGAAGGGGTAGTAATAGTGGGTATTAAAATAAAATTTATGTCATATCTAAAGGAAATTACAGGAACTAGTTATGTAGAGTTGCAGCCTTCGTTTGATACTATTGAAAAAGTAATGAATGAATTGCTGAGATTATACCCAAAGCTTAAAGAGGAAATGTTTTACGAAGATGGGACAATGGATTTTATATATCAGTTAGTTTTAAACAATAAACACTTGTCCTGGCCGGAAAATAAAAATCTTAAAATAAAAAATGGTGATCAACTGATGATCATGGTTTTTATGTCCGGGGGTTAAAATATCTGATTGCTTTACATCGGAACCTTCGCTTTATTGTCAGCAGTTCCCATGTAAGGCTTCAAGAATCCCTATTTTTGAAGAGGGTTGATTATATGGAAAACATGCTCCAATTTTATAAAAATGATAATTTTTCCAATCATATTGGTGCCGAGTTGTTAGAAGTATCTGAAGGGAAGGCCAAAGCAAAAATGGATATAAAAAAACACCAT
>JAAYOY010000089.1 GCA_012520035.1 Bacillota bacterium | reverse complement strand
TTAAAGCCTCCTGGATAATCCTCAAGAGCTGAATTTTTGTAAAAAAGGGAAGCTGAAGCTTAATACTTATATCTGTGATTAGCTCAATATCCGCTTCAGTTTGGAAACGGGAGATATATTTTCTGATTGCATCCTCAAAAGATGTTTCGTCGTTCATTTTTGTTACGCGCAGCCCGAAGATAGCCTCGCGAACATCCGTATACGTCATTTCAATTATTGACATAAGGGACTGAATATGAGAAAGCTGATGATCATTTAGCTCATTCTTACAGGTGCGGTGGATGTATTCTATATGATGCAGCATTGCCAGGAGCTGCTGGGCAAGAGAATCGTGCAACTCCCTGGAGATGCGGTTTTGTTCTTCAAGGATTGCGATTGATTTAGATTGTTTGAGAAAAAAATACTTGCTGATGGCAAGTGAGAGGTGCCAGGCGATGCGTTTAAATAAACCCAGATCGAAGCTGGTATAATGGGGGTTGCACCTGGTTACCCCCAAAATTCCCAGAGTTTTGTCGCTGACAGTAAGTTTTATGCAGTAAAACCGTTCAATTTGATTTTTCTTGAAAAAGGGCGAAAGAATGTTGTTTTCTCCGCTTTTTTTGACTGCTATATGATCGCCCTGGCTAAACTCACCGAAAAGATAATTGGTAACTTCTTCAGTTAAGCTGTCCAGCACTATACCTGTGCTTAAAACCCGCTTGTCCGGGAGTATGCCCTTTCCGAATATTACAAAGGCTCCGTCGGCCTTCATTAGCATCCGGCATTCCTCGAGTGTTACCATACAAATAGCATTTATATCTTCAAAGCCAATAATTTCCTTCCCTAGTGAGTAAAGGTTTTTTGCTTCGTTTTCTTTTTTTTGGAACTTCCACAACTGGTAGTTGCTCTGGATATATGACCCCAGCAAATAACCCATAAGCGAAAGAGCTTCAATCTCTTTGGTGGAAAAATTCCGTTTTTTAAAAGAACCCAGGTCAATTATACCGAGAACTTTTTCATAAGAAATAACAGGGATGGCAATAAAAGCTTTTATATTTTCCTTGTATTTTTTCCTGATAAATCTTATGTCGTTTGCCGCATCTTCACTGACTCTGGCCTGCCTGAGTTCGGCAGCAGTGCCACTAAAGCCCATCCCCATGAATATTTTATTCACATCTTCAAGATATTTTTGTGAAAAGCCTCTGGCGGTTATTAATTCAAATGTTCCCGGTGTAGCGCTGTTTTCAAGATATACTGCACCCGCATTAAAATCATATATTTCCAAGATTTTAGATAGGATGTTATCGAATTCTACCTTCATATTTTGGTTATAAAGAGAATGAAGTTGTGCATCTTCGAACGATATGCTTAAATCCTCTGATATGTTTAAATTGTCAAGATGCGATTCTTTATTCTCTTTTATCATAATATTGCGCCTTCTTATTAACTGATTGATAAATCTATTTATTCTTTTTTTTATATTTCGCCATTAACGATAAAAATCCTGCAAAGAACTAACTACTTATAGTTCCAAAATATCATAAAAAACAATCTTAAAGAACTGTTAAGTAATCATATGAAAAATTTAAAGAAAAACTATAATCAAAATAAGGTGTATACAAAAAATCAAATGCAAAAATAAACATGTCCTATAATTCTTAATATATTAAAGATACAAAAGGTTATACACCTCTACAATGTTTGAAGTTATTCAAATAAGATATTTTTATAGTTTGGGGTGAGTGTATGTAGCATATTTATTGTTTTCAAGGTTTAAGTTTTAGCAGGATGCCCATTATAAGGAGGTTTTCAAAATAACGGTATGATTACAATAGAAGAATTAAAAGAAAAATTGGTTTATGGTTGTAAAGTACTTGCCTTTGAGGGCCAGTCGGATATTATTTGGGGACACGTAAGCTGCCGCTTGCCGGGAGCAGATACTTTTCTAATGAAATCAGCTTATCTCGGCTTGGAGGAAGCCTCTGCCAATAATATTATATCTGTGGATTTGGAAGGTAATAAGATTGAAGGGGAAGCAAAGCTTCATAGTGAAGTTCCTATACACTCTGAAATTTATAAAATGCACCCCCGAATTAATTGTGTTGTCCATACGCATCCTTCCAATGCAGTGGCTTTCAGTTCTTTAGGTAAAGAACTGCTACCTGTTGGGCATGAAGCTTGCCTATTCAGTTCTGGACTCCCTGTTTATAGTGATACGACAGATTTAATTCGTGAAAAAACGAGAGGATATGATCTGGCGAAATGTCTAGGCGATAACAACGCAATACTGATGCGCAATCACGGGATTGTTACAGTAGGGACAACAGTCGGAGAAGCTGTAATGACTGCTATATTATTAGAGAAAGCCTGTTATATGTATTTGCTGGCGTTGCAATTTGGCGGGCCCAAATATTGGACTGATCCCGAGGAAGCTAAAATTAAGAAAAATAAGATATATGGAGAACCGGGCTCTGGAAAACTGGATATTGCTTTTGATTATTATGTCCGCCAAGTTAAAAAATTAAAAAATAACAGCTAATCTAATCTATTTTTCTGAACAGGGGGATATGTTATGAGCAATTTATTTCTTACCCTGGCTTGCCCTCCTTATGATCGAGTCCACGCTTTAATGGATGGAACGGTTGTACCTGAAGGTATAGACCTGAACTTCTTGCCTATGGTTGTAGAAGAAGTCTTCTGGCGCCAGTTACGATATGGAGAATTTGATGTTTCCGAATGTTCTTTATCATCATATACGATGCTCAGGGCAAAAGGAGATGATCGTTTTATAGCAATTCCGGTTTTTACATCAAGATTTTTCCGTCATTCTTGTATCTTTATCAATACACATAAAGGAATTAAGCGGCCGGAAGATTTAAAAGGAAAAACTGTAGGAGTTCCTGAGTACCAGATGACAGCTTCTGTATGGCAAAGAGGTATTCTGGCAGATGAGTATGGAGTTTATCCCCGGGATATTAGTTGGCGCAGCGGAGGACAAGAAGAGCCTGGAAGGGAAGATAAAATAATAATGTCCCTTCCTCCCGATGTTCATCATGAATCAATCCCAGCTGATAAAACCCTGGCGCAGATGCTTGATAAAGGTGAAATCGACGCCTTATTTTGCGCTTTTACACCTTCTTGTTTTAAAAATGGTTCACCTAATGTTGCTCGTCTTTTCCCAAACTACCGTGAAGTAGAAGAAGATTATTACAAACGTACGGGGATTTTTCCGATTATGCACACAATTGTAATAAGACGTAAAATTTATGAAGCCCATCGCTGGGTAGCAATGAGCTTGTATAAAGCGTTTTGTAAGGCAAAAGAAATTGTCCTGGGAAATTATAGCATCACTTCAGCTCTTTATACTACTCTGCCCTGGATGGTTGATGAGGTGGAGCGCTCCTGCAATATCCTGGGAAATGACTTCTGGCAGTATGGAATCGAACCCAATCGCAAAACGCTGGAGACATTCTTACGGTATCATTATGAGCAGGGACTTTCTAACAAAAGAATGACTGTAGAGGAGCTTTTCGCACCTGAAACCATGAATGTCTTTAAAATATAACATTATTTATTTGTCATAATCATATGTAAAAAACAACAAAAATTTGTATCATTCCATAAAAAGAAGAGAGGGCATCTAATGGAAAAAATACAAAAATACTATCTTCCTAATCTTATAAGAGCAGTTGCAATTGGATTTAGTTTATGGCAGTTATATGCATTAAGCTTTGGCCGAACAGATCCAATAATTTTAAGACGCATATTTGTTGCCTGGTTGCTTGTGCTTGTATATTTGGTTCAACTAAACAAGTCTAAAAAGGACAAAAAAGGGGTTTTAATATTTAATAGTGTAGCGGTTATTTTATCAATCATCATAGGCTGGTATTATATTGAAATTTATGAAAGGTTGGCTACCCGCTGGACAATGGTAAGCCCTGTTACAAATGCTGATATTTTATTTGGGATAATTATAACAATTCTTATCCTGGTTGGAGTAAAACGCCGTGCGGGCTGGCCACTTGTGGGGATATCCCTGGCTTTTGTCTGTTATGGTTTAGGATATTATTCAATAGCGGAAATTATTGATCAATTAAGTCTAACTTTATACGGTTTTTTTGGTACCCCAACGGGTGTTGCGTCAACTATTGTTTTTGCCTTCGTTCTTTTTGGCTCATTATTAAATAATGCGAAAGGAGGAGAATTTTTTATTTCAGTAGCGAATAAACTTTTAGGCCGAAGTAGGGGAGGTCCTGCAAAAGTATCTGTAGTTGCCAGTTTATTGATGGGTTCCATTTCTGGCAGTGCTACCGCCAATGTTGTAACAACAGGAACCGTTACAATTCCGATGATGAAAAAAATGGGTTTTCCACCGGAATTTGCCGGGGCAGTTGAAGCAGTGGCGTCAACAGGTGGCTCTATTATGCCGCCTGTAATGGGAAGCGCTGCCTTTATAATGTCTGAAATGACTGGTATTCCATATATTACAATAATAGGTGCAGTTCTAATTCCGGCGTTGTTATATTATTTTACTCTTTTTATAAGCATTGATCTTCGAGCTGCAAAACTTGGCTTGAAAGGATTAACTGTTACTGAACCAATGAAATTGAATGAGTTTATTACTGGAGGGATTTGTTTTGGTATACCTTTAGTTTTAATCTTTGTGTTGCTGCTAAGAGGTTTTTCACCTACAAGTGCTGGTATTTATGCTTCTTTAGCTCTGGTTGTTTTAAGCTGGATAAACAGCGAAACTCGGTTAACACCAATGAAGATCTTGAAAAGTCTCGAGGAAACAGCCCATAGCATGATTATGATCATGTTGGCTTGTGGAGCGGCTGGGATTGTACTCGGAATGGTTAATATGACCGGTGTTGCCAGCCATGCAGTTGGTACGATGATGGTTGCTTTTCAAGCTTCAGTTTTGCCGCTTTTAATTTTTACCATGTTAATATGTATTGTATTGGGAATGGGAATGCCGAATTCGGCGACATATATTCTTACCGCGGCCCTGATGGCACCCGCATTAATAAATATGGGCGTTCCGGTGCTTATCGCCCACTTATTCATAATATTCTTTGCCGCAATGTCACATATCACACCACCGGTTATGGTAGCGGGCTATGCTGCTTGTGCTTTAGCCGGGGCTGAGCCGATGAAGTTAGGATTAAATAACTTGCGCCTAGCATTTGTTGCTTTCATTGTACCTTACTTTATGGTTTATCAACCTGCCCTTATAGCACAAGATAGTGTACAAACAGTAATTATGGCTTTCATATCTGCTTGTGTGGGGGTTTATTTTATAGTTTTATCTATGGAGGGTTGGTTTAAAGAAATTCAACCTTTTGTATTTAGAATAATGTGGTTAATTAGCGGCCTGCTTTTGCTTTATCCCGGATTCGTTACTGATATTGCAGGGTTTGTTGTTGGTTTGTGCCTTATCTTGATTGCGTTTCGTAAAGCAAGAATTACAGGCGCTCTAAAAATAAACGCAGCGGAGTAGGTTGACCGGAAATATCTAATTAAAAAAAGAAAGGATGAGAAAAGTGAATTTAAAAGGTTGGTTAATTATTAGTTTATGCTTAATATTAGTTTTTCTTGTTGGTGCATTAGGAACGGCAGGCTGCAATCCTAGTAAAACAGATGTATTACCACAAGAAAATGAAACCGAAGGGGAGGATCCTGTGGATCAAGGCATGCAACTCACATTAGCTATGGCCAGTCCGGGTGGTACTTGGCAAGCGATTGCTGAAGGTGTTGCCCAGGCGATCAGGCAGCAATACCCCGGGTCAAAGGTTGAAGTAATTACTGGAAGCATAGGAGGCAACCCTGTTAGCGTCCAGGGAAAAAAGGCTACCTTTGCCCTATCACATGCGCCAAACGCTAAACTTGCTATTGATGGAACTCCCCCATATGATAGTCCAAATCCGGATCTTATGGGTCTTTCATCAGCATATGTAGGCCCGCTTCATTTTATAGTGCCCGCAGATAGCCCAATTAATTCGTTTAATGAAATAAAAGAAAAACAATATCCCGTAAAGATGTCAATAAATTCAAAAGGGTCAACGCCAGAATTTCTTTCTGAAGCGATTTTCAATCAATATGGAATTACTTTAGAAGATGTGAAGAGTTGGGGTGGAGAAATCACATATTTATCAAGTGGAGAGGCTTTCGCATTATTACTTGAAAGAGTTTATAACATGGGGGTTACTATCTCGTATTTACCTTCTACCCCAGTTCTGGAGCTTGCTTCCGGTTTAGAAATAAAGTTGCTTTCACTAGATGATCATGTCGTTGATTTTCTCTGCCAAAATTATGGAACTGTAAGATCTGTGATTCCCGGAGGTACTTATACATTTCAGGATGAAGATGTAATTACTATTGGAAGCCCCAATATTTTTATAGTACACAAGGACATGCCTGATGAAGTGGCTTACAAAATTGTTGAGTCTATGGATAAACAGCGAGATTATCTCAACAATGTTCATGAAACTTTTAAGGTCTTAACGCTGGAAAGAATGTATAAAGACATGGGTGGCTTACCTGTACATCCAGGCGCATTAAAATACTACCAGGAAAATGGTATTGTTGATTAAATTTTATATAACATAGCTTCAATAATTAAAATATTTGCCCGGTAGTGCGAATAATAAAAATAATAAATAATGAGAAAGTGCAAAACCTTGGCAAATGTGTTGATAGGAAGGAAGGCTATTGTTATGCACAACATTCCAGAAATACCGGATGAATTCAACCTTGGGGATTATTTGTTAGACCGGCACATC
>JAAYOY010000088.1 GCA_012520035.1 Bacillota bacterium | reverse complement strand
GCTTTACATCCCGCAGCGGGGAAGTGGTATTATCCTATAACATGAGCAATTTGGAACGCGGAGGCGTCTCGGAAATAATGCAGGGAAACGGTTTTCAATTAAATGATCATGTTACTTTGATGGTTTTATAGAGCAGCATAAAAGCGCGTTTCGTTACATTTTAGTAGCTTTTTACGAATTCCGGATAAAAAACACCGGAATTTTTTTTGCTATGAAGTTTTGATAAAGTATACTATAATGGTAATAGATGTGGAAAGTTTTGTAAGGGGAGTGTTTCAAATGGCCCGTTTAAGCGATTTAAGAGATAGGGATGTTATCAATGTTTCTGACGGGAAAAGGCTGGGAATCATCTCCGATGTAGATCTGGATTTAGAAAACGGAAAAATTAGAGCAATAATTTTACCGGGTGCAAGCGGCTTTATGGGTGTAATCGGCAGGAAAAACGATCTGGTAGTGCCCTGGGAAAAGGTGGTTAAAATTGGGGTAGATACCATCCTGGTCGATCTGCCTCATGAGACACCGCAGGCCTGATGCTGGACATATTTTATAGCTTGTAATATAATGAATAGCACTCAACCTCTGAACTTCTTATTTTGTCTTTCTGGGATGGAAAGGGTGTTTTTATTTGAATTCGGGTGACTTACCCTTTAAGGAGATCAGGAAAAGGGACGGGAGGATAGTACCTTTTGATGCCCGTAAAATTACCCAGGCAATTTTTAAAGCTGCAAAAGCCGTTGGGGGGGAGAACTATTCCCTGGCAGAGGAGCTAACCGGCGAGGTTATCAAATTTCTCCAGGGGCAAACCCTTTCGGGTTTAATTCCTACTGTAGAGGAAATGCAGGATATGGTGGAGAAAATCCTGATTGAAAAGGGGCATGCGCGGACAGCAAAGGCTTATATTTTATACAGGGCGAAGAGGACTCGCATCAGAGAAGCCAAGTCGGAACTGATGGATGTAGTAAAGGATATTTTGCTTGAAGAAAACCGCGGGGAAGAGGATAGCACCTATTCGCCGGCGAATAAAATGCACCAGATTGCCCTGGCTGCAAGTCAAAAATATTATCTCGATAATTTACTTCCGCCGGAGATCGCTGAGGCCCATCAAAGAGGGAGTATACATATACATCATCTGGGTTATTACAGTAAAACGCTGGACTCTATACAGATTGATCTGTTGCCTTTGCTTAAAAACGGTTTTGGAGATAACCGCAATTCTCCCCCCCGGGATCTTTTAACACTTTTTTTCAGAACGGCAGAAATCATTCAAAAAAGCAGCCATGATATTTGCGGGGAACAATCCCTTCCTTTTTTTGATAAAGTCCTTGGTGAGATGATCCGCGGTTTTAAGGTCAAGCCGTCCTATGATGAGCTTGCGGCAGGTTTAAAAGGTTTTTTATCTTATCTAGGGAACCTTCCCTCCCCGGGAAATGATTATATCATAAACTGCAGCATACAGCTAGGTTTGGATACCACTGCTGAGGGCAGGGAGGTTGCCAGGCTGCTGCTGGAAGAGACCCTGAATAATAAATATAAACGGCCGAGGATTATTTTTCACTTGAAAAAAGGCGTAAGCTTAATGGACGGGGATTCTAATTACGATTTATATATGCTTGCTCTGCATTCGGCTATGCGAAGCGGAAACCCTTCCTTTATCTTTCAGGACGCGACCTACAATATTTCCCAGGGAATAAATGCATGTTATTTCAATAACGGGTTGAGGGTAGCCCAAAACAGCCACGGTACACCCCGTGGGGAGAAGAGGGGCAATATTGCATCCGTTACTTTAAATTTGCCACGTCTGGCTATGAAAGCAGGCAATCAGGAACTTTTTTTTGTGGAATTGGACCGCCTTTTGAGGCTGGGGGTAAGGCAGCTCTTACACCGTTTTGAGGTTATTTCCCTGCTTAAGTGCAAAGATCTTCCCTTTGTCATGGGTGAAAAGCTGTACCTCGGGAGTGAAAACTTGCTTTACCGGGAAAGTATCAGGGATTCCTTAAAAAATGGCCTGATTACACTGGGTTTTTGCGGGTTGCCCGAGGCCGTGCATATTTTATCAGCCGGTGAAAAAGGAGAAAAAGATCAAACCTACGCTATGGCTGAAAAAATAGTCAAACATATGTCCAGGCGGGTAGAATCATTCGCCGGGGAATATGATCTAAATATCGGGCTCTGGGGCGGGGACCACTGCAGTTTAAAGGGCCTGGCGGAAAAAGACAGAAAAGACTTTGGTATTGTTAAAAGGGTAACGGAAAAAGATTTTTACAGTCCATCCTTTGTTTTATTCCAGGAAGACGAGGGCTTTGAAAAGAAAATCGCTCTGGAAGGTGAAATACATAGATGCTGTTCTTCCGGCTATTCGAGCAGGATTATTTTTTCGCCCGGGATGGAAGCTGCAGGAGCCGGAGAAATAATGCTTAAACTGTTGGAGGCTGATATTGGCCATGTTTGTATGAGTTCTCTTAATGAAGGGTTATTTAGATGATTACTGTTGCTCTGGGAGCCGCTCGAAAAAATGGAATAACTTATTTCTTTTTCCCGCAATGGGAAAAGTACAAATTTATCAACCATGGCTTTTCTTCGCGATCCGGCGGGGTAAGCAAAGGCCCTTTTGCCTCCCTTAACCTGGGTTACAGTGGAGGGGATGTTCCCGGGGCGGTAAATGAAAATCGCCGAAGGTTTCTGGAAATTTTCGGTCAGAAATTGGATTCCCTTGTTTGTGGAGAGCAGGTGCACGGTACCAGGGTCCACCTGGTAGAGAAAAGTTTTTATTTTGCTTCTAAAGATCAGGGAAGGGTAATACCTGCTACAGATGCACTTATAACAGCTGAACCGGGAGTGGTTTTGGGTGCATTATCCGCCGATTGCCTCATCTCTTTTTTCCTGGACCCGGTTACTCCGGCAATTGGATTGGCGCATGCGGGTTGGCGCGGTACCTGCAGTGGAATTCTGGCTGGGGTTGTGAAGAGCATGTGTAGGTTTTTTGGCAGCAAGGCCGAACAACTGGAGGTTTTTATGGCGCCTTGCATTGGAGGAAGCTGTTATGAGGTTGGCGGGGAAGTCCTCGATTTTTGTGCCGGTTCCCTCTGGGTAGAGGATATTGTATTCCTACCGGGTAAAACGCCCGACCACCCTTTTCTTGATCTGCAAAAAACGAATTTTAACATTCTTAAAAGAATGGGAATCCAACCCGGAAAAATATACGGCAACAAATGCTGTACCTGCTGTAACCAGCATCTTTTTTATTCTTACAGGGGGATAAAAGGCAGATCAACAGGGCGGCAGATGGGTATAATCTTTTTAAGGTGACGTTAGATGAGGGAGAGAAGGACAAGGCAAAGGCAGTTTAAAGTAATTGAAGGCAAGGGCCGGAGCACACCGGGTGGAATAATAAATAATGGGAAAAAGCCCGTTTATTACCTGTTAATATTTTTGGCTTTTTTTTTGTTGATCCATATTTTAGCCGGGTGGATTTGGGCAACAACACGGGAAAATGTTATCGCCACAGCATTGGCGGAACAGGGCTCTGTCCTGGTATCTTTGCCCGTTGCCGGGCTGGTTACCTTTGAAGAGCAAGTAATTCTTGCCCCGCGTCCTGGTTTTGTATATTATAGTGTAAAGGAAGGGGAAAGAGTGCCCGTGGGCAAAGGGCTGGCCAGGATAACAGAATTTCCCCTGGAAAAAGCTACCGTAACTGATCAAAGGGAAAAAGGGGTATCGGGTTACTTTCATAGTTTTAAAGAATGGTTCTTAGAGGAAAAAAAAGATGATTATTCCCATCTTTTTTCAATAAATGAAGAGTATATTGTCCTGGCTCCATCGTCAGGGCTGGTTTCACTTAAGCTTGACGGATTAGAAAAGTATGGACCGAACTCAAGTTTCCTTTACCTCAATAAGGAGGACTATGAGGAAAATATGGTCGCGGAGGGATACCTGGATTCGGGCGAGAAAGTATCCCGTAACCTGCCCCTTTTAAGGCTTATCAATAATTACCGCTGGTACTACAGCGTTGTGCTGCCTCCCGGTGAAGGAAAAAAAATTGCTGATGAGACCGGTGTTAAGCTTTGGTTCCCTTTTTCACCTGAAGTGCAGGTTTACGGTGAACGGGTGGAGGTCAAAGAAGGGGATAACGGCAACATAGCGATTACATGGTGTATTGATCATCATCTGGATAAATTATACTCCAGGCGCTGGGTTGAAGCCGAAATTCTTTTTGACGTTTTGGAGGGAATGACTATCCCCAGGGGTGCTCTACTGGAGCTAAACGGGGAAAAAGGAGTTTATGTGATTGAAGAAGGCCTGATAAAGTTCAGGGAAGTTGCTGTATTACATGAAACGGAAGAAGAGCTTTTGGTAGAGAACCTGGACCATTATCATAGAGTGGTCGTTGAACCTTCCAGTGTAAAAGAGGGGCAGCGTTTTTACTGGTAGTACAGAATTTTGAGGTGACCTTCTATGTTAAAAAACAATCTTGCCTTAATTCGGGAGAGGATCAATAAAGCAGTCTCCCGGAGAAATACGGCTCCTGAAAACATTACCCTGGTTGCGGTAACGAAGACTGTACCCCCCCGGGTAATAAATGAGGCCTTGGAACTGGGAATTAATAATTTTGGAGAAAACAGGGTCCAGGATGCCCTGCCCAAGATTGAGTGTCTCCCAGCTGAAATCAACTGGCATTTTATCGGCCACCTGCAAACCAATAAAGTCAGGCAGGTTCTCCCTGTTTTTAAACTCATTCATTCGTTGGATAGCATAAAACTTGCCGGCGCGATACAAAAAGAAGCTGAAAAAAAGAATATGGTTGCAAACGTTTTGCTCCAGGTCAACATCGGCGAGGAAAAAAGTAAATATGGTTTCCGGTGGGAAGAGGTGCAGGATGCACTGGTTGAACTAACACAACTTAATCATATAAAAGTACTTGGGTTGATGGGAATTGCTCCTTTTGTAGAGGATCCGGAAGAGGTGCGGCCATATTTTCGCCGGTTGTACAGTTTGTTTAAGGCGATTAATCTGCCGGGGGTTGAAATGAAGTACCTTTCCATGGGTATGAGCAATGATTTTGAAGTTGCCCTGGAAGAAGGAGCGAATGTAATCAGGGTGGGGACATCCCTGTTTGGAAGCAGGAGTTAACCAGAATAAGATAGAGACCACACTGGAAAAATTGAATCCTCCGAAAGGGTGATTATTATTTTCTTGAGAAATGTTGTCGTGGCTTTTTTTGATATACTCCGATTTTTAATTTTTGTACGCATCATATTAAGTTTCTTTCCGGTAAATCCTTATGGCAATGCTACTGTTTATAAGTTTGTTATGTTTTTGCGGCAGCTTACAGAGCCGGTTCTTGCACCCTTTCGCAGCCTGATCCCTCCTCTCAGGGTCAGCGGTGGGGGATACGTGGATTTTTCTCCTATTATTGCACTGATTGTCCTGGACCTGATCAAGCGGCTGGTGCTGCAGCTAATATGGTAATTGGGTGGTGCAAGCCGATGCTCGCTCCGAGTTCCGCTCAGAAAGTTCTAACGGTTCAGTTCCGGCCTCTGACGGCCTTCCCGGCCAAATTCCCGTCCTGGTCATAGGCCGGCTGCCGACGTCCTGTCGGCAGGGCCGTCTTCAGCCTTCACTTCACCGAGAACTTTAAACTTCGCTGCACAAGTCGCGAGCTACGGCAATGCACCGCCTTAGGGGAGATGTTCTTAGATACTTTTTTATCTTCTTCCGATTATGGTTGGAGCGAAAAAAAGAGATTCTAGTTGCTCTCACAATGCGCTCACCGCGACACCGC
>JAAYOY010000087.1 GCA_012520035.1 Bacillota bacterium | reverse complement strand
TCTGTCGGTAAAGTGTTTAATCAGATGAAAGAACTATACTACGAATTGATGGGTTGGGATAAAAAGACAGGAGTACCCTTGCCTGAAACCTTGAAAGAATTGGGTTTAAATGATGTCGTTACAAACCGCGAATAAATATATCTTGCGGGTTTGCCGGAGTTGACGATACTTTTCTTTACCTCCGGGATATCATTGAATTTGACAAAATAAAAACTCATGTGGGTGAAAAAGGAGTAAAAGCAGTTGGTTGCAGATAGAAACAAAAATTAGTAAACGGATAAGCAGGTGATAAATAAAGGATTTCGAACAATTTATTATGAGGGTGGATCTAGATGGCCATAACCATTTTTTTAGAGGATTATTTTTCAAAAAAAGAAAGGCAGTGCGAAATTTGTGCTAATATGTCAGCTGGAGATTTATTAGATCAGCTTGGCTATAAGCAGTATGAGCATTATATTCTTGTTAACGGTTCTTTTAAACCGCACAGCTATATTCTGAATCATGGTGATAAAGTAACTCTGATTCCGGTTCCGTCAGGAGGTTAACCAAAATACCATTCCAAAGGTAATCCTCTGGGAAAGTAAACGTGTACGGTTTTACGATAACGAAGACCACGGTAGAGTAGCCTCTTGTGGTGTTTATGATACTAATGACAATATCGGCGCGTAAACCCTAGTACAAATAATGATGCTTCCTCTTAAGGGTAGAAAGCATCAGGTGTGGAATATGCTTTCGCACAAATAAGATCCTAAATTTGGCGTTATAGTCTAGGGAGGAATTAGGATTGTATTACAGCGAAACAGAACGCATTTATTGCGTGATCATGAGAGCCGGTACTAGCAAAGGGATATTTCTGCATGTGAACGATTTGCCACAGGACCGAGCTTTGAGGGATAAGGTTATACTATCAATATTTGGCAGCCCCGACCCTAGACAAATTGACGGTTTAGGCGGAGCCGAACCTTTAACCAGCAAGCTGGCGCTTATTGGCCCTTCTTCCCGCCCTGATGCGGATGTCGATTATACTTTTGGACAAGTGGAAATAAATCAACCGGTAATACATTACTCCGGACTAGATGGAAATATTTCAGCCGGTGTCGGCCCTTATGCTATTGAAGAGGGGCTGGTAAAGGCTGTTGAGCCAATAACCACAGTTAAAGTTCATAACACAAATACCAAACAAATAATTATCGCCGATGTACCTGTCTATAACGGAAAACCGAAGGCGATGGGTGATTATGCCATCGACGGTGTTCCAGGGACAGGATGCCGGATTAACATCGATATGTCCCAAACCGCCGGTTCTAAAACAGGAAAGCTTCTTCCCACAGGGAACGTCCGGGATAAAATTATAGTTGAGGGAGCAGGTGAAATAAATATATCCATTGTTGATGTAGCCAATCCTTGTATATTTGTTCAAGCCGAGGAAGTTGGTTTAATAGGCAATGAGACACCGGGCGAGTTTAATAACAATCTATCTGCAATAAATATTCTGGAAAGGATAAGAGCCATTGGGGCAGAGATGATCGGTATTAATACCCCGGGAAAGGTTTCTGCAAAAGATCCTGTTCCTTTTATTGCTTTTGTCTCTACGCGCCGGCAAGCAATTAATCATTTAACATTAGAAGATATACCTGCAGAGTGCGTTAGTTTTCTTTCTCGATTATTATTCTTAGGCGCCATGCATCAGACTTATGCCGGTAGTGTATCCGTGGCAACCGGAGTAGCCGCGGTAATTCCAGGGACGGTGGTCAACGAGGTGGCAAAATTAGAAGAGGAACAGAAAATGATCCGAATTGGGCATCCTGGGGGCATAGTTGAGGTTGAGGCAGAAGTAGAAAC
>JAAYOY010000086.1 GCA_012520035.1 Bacillota bacterium | reverse complement strand
GGTTAAGGCTTTGGGCGGTATTATCGTGACAAAGGCCGACGAACTTTTGGATATTATTAGCGAGGCAGGATCCGGTTACCACTTTTTTGGCAAGTTTGCGGATCGGGTTGTTTTCAGGGAAAAATAATAGCAAAGTATACGAGAATTCAGGAATGGGCAATATTCCCACTGTTCCAGAGAGGCTTTGGCAATGGTTAAACTTAGCGGCAATAAAAAATATGGTCTAACAATAGCAATATTGTCCTGTTTTATCGTCGGGTTGTTCTTTGTCTCATTTTTAATCGGCCGTTATTCCATACACCCCCGGACTGTATTGGATATATTTTTTTCAAATTATGCAGATATCGGGGAGTATTGGCATGACGATTTAGACATTGTTGTTATGCAGGTCAGACTGCCCAGAATAATGTTGGGCATATTAGTCGGCGGCGCTTTATCTGTTTCCGGGGCATCTTACCAGACTCTTTTTAAAAATCCCATGGCAGCGCCGGATATTTTGGGGGTATCGGCGGGAGCGGGCTTCGGTGCAGCCCTGGCCATGTTATGGAATTCAAGCTGGTGGCAGATACAAATATTTGCCTTTGTGTTTGGTTTGATTGCTGTAACTGCCACTTACCTGATCGGAAGTATTTTTTCAAGGCAGGAGATTACGGTTTTAATTTTAGCAGGGATAGTTGTGTCCAGTTTTTTTCAGGCTTTGTTATCCATCGTTAAAACCCTGGCAGATACAGACACACAACTGCCGTCCATCACCTTCTGGTTGATGGGCAGCCTGGGGAAGGGAACAAATGAATCTGTGCTTTTAATGCTGCCTGCTCTGGGTATCTCTCTGGCTATTTTGTTCATTTTCCGGCATCATATCGATACTTTAGCGGCAGGTGAGGATGTAGCTGCCACCATGGGAGTTAATGTCCGCCTGATGAAAATGATTACGGTTTGCTGCTCTACGCTGATGACCGTATCTGCTGTCAGCATTTGCGGAATAATTGGCTGGGTCGGGATGGTAGTTCCCCATATTTCCAGAATGCTGACCGGTTCCAGTTTTCCCAGGCTGATTGTCACTTCATTTCTTGTGGGCGGCAGTTTTTTATTGATCATTGATAATGTTGTTCGCGGTGTAAAAGGTGTGGAACTTCCTCTGGGGGTGCTTACGGCCCTGGTAGGAACTCCTGTCTTTGTTATACTCCTGTCAAGGGTTAAAAAAGGGTGGTCATAATGTTAAAGGTGCAAGGTTTAAGTTTTTATTATCACCGGGACAAAGAAGTATTAAAGGACATCTCCTTTCAGCTTGATCGGCATGATATTTTATGTTTATTGGGTCCAAACGGAACGGGAAAGACGACGATGCTCAGATGTTTATTATCATTAAATAAGATAAAAAACGGTACTATTGAAATTGACGGCGTTGATTTTACTAAAGCCACAGTACGGGAGAGGGCTGAAATGGTGGCTTATGTTCCCCAGGCTACTGCAATGGCTTTTTCCTATGAATCATTTGAAGTTGTTTTGATGGGGAGAATTGCTCATTTGCCAACCGGCGGCAAGCCTACGGCTAAAGATAAGGCTATAGCTTATGAGGTAATGGAAAAATTGGGGATTACTCATTTAATCCACAAGGATTTTAACCAGATGAGCGGCGGAGAAAAACAGATGATTTTAGTTGCCAGGGCTTTGGTTCAGCAGTCCAGGATTCTTGTTATGGACGAGCCTACTGCAAATTTGGATTACAGTAATCAAGTTAAAATACTGCAGGTAATTAAAGATTTAGCGGAAGAGGGATATGCAATTTTAATGGCCTCCCATTTTCCAAATCATGCCTTTCTTGCCTGTAATAAAGTTGCCCTGATGAGGGATGGAGTGATTATGGCGCAGGGGAATCCGGAAGATATAGTAACAACAGAAAATTTGACCAGACTATATCAAACCCCGGTTTGCGTAACAGAGGCAGAATTAAACTTTAAAAGATCGGTAACCAAGGTGTGTGTTCCAGTTATGGGATAACATATAAAAATTAAAATGGGGAGGAATTCATAATGAAAAAACTAAACACCAAAATTGTTGCGCTGTGTATCTCAATCATGTTTATCCTGTCTTTACTTTCAGGTTGCGCAAGCGAAACGGTAAAAACGCCTGCCGAGCCGTCCGAGCCTGCAGAGTCTAGTACAGCAGAGACCCGTACAGTAGTGGATATGGCTGGAAGAACGGTCACCCTGCCGGCAGAAATTAACAGTATTGGAGTTTTTGGGGCTTGTGGCGTGTTAAATACCTTTGTGGAAACGATGAGAGCAGGAGACAAGATCTGTAATAATATGTCTCCCCGTTTTACCAAGACGGACAAATGGAAATATCAGCAAAAATTTGCGCCACAGATAACCGAGGCCCCTGTTTTCCAAAAAGCTGATGAAGAAATTGACATGGAGGTTGTTTTAAAAACAAAACCGGACCTGTGTTTGGCGATGAGCATGGAAATCCTTACGGTATTGGAAAATCAAGGCTTAAATGTCATCTATCTGGAATGGAATGAAGATGAGGATGTTAAAAAGTGTATTACCCTTTTAGGGGAAGTGCTGAACAAACAAGATGTAGCTGAAGAGTATATCAAATACTTTGATGATATGGTTGCAGAGGCTGAAGAATTGGTTAAGCATTTAAAAGAAGAAGATAAGAAAAAAGTTGTTTATGGAAATGTCATGGAAGGCAGCCAGCCTCATATTATTGCTGAGTGGTGGATTGCCAAAGCAGGCGGCATCAGTGTAACTGATGATGCCAGAAAAGCAGGCTCACGCCAATATACACTGGAAGATTTGCTGCAGTGGAATCCTGATGCTATGGTCATATCAACAGCTTCCATGAAGGATGATATTCTCGCTGACAAAAGAATGGCGGGAATTACTGCTATCAAGAATGAAGCAATATATACAGTACCAACTGTAGCTCATACCTGGGGCAACAGAACACCGGAGCAGCCCTTAACATTTATGTGGATGATGCATAAATTATACCCGGAAATTAAGTCGGAAGAGAGTTTGGGTGAGGATATCAGATATTTTTACAGCCATTTCTTTAACTATGAAATGAGTGATGAAGAAATAGCAGAAATTATTGGTTAGAGAGTTACTGTATATATCTTTAATAAATTTGGAGGCGATTTTATTGGAGATACCCGAGGTGTTTAAAAGGCTGCAGCCCTATATTGAAAGTATTCTGCAGGATCCCGCGCTTTCCGGCTCTAGTGTGTTGATTTCCTGTAAAACGCTTACCCCGGAGGAAGCTATCGGTTCTCCGGGAAGAAACGATTTTCCTCTCCAAAGGGCAATCAATTATGGCTCCTGTTTATCCTGTTATTGCTGAAAATATTATTAAAGAAACAGGAATCGTCAGTGGTATATGCATCGATTTAGGTGTTATTATGCTGTATAAGGCTGTTTTTGCCTAGTTGCCGCGCGCCTATTGCTAGTATTGGGGCCGCGGCTTGGTCAAGCCCGCTTCAAAGCTCCCCAAATTCAGCAATACTAAAATTTTTGTTGCTTAGCAGGGAAATATAACATTTTGCTCGAATATATATTGCAAGTAATTGCAAGTGCATATTGTAAATACAAGTGATGGTATGAGGACGGATTGTGAGGGTGGGAGGTGGGTTTTCCAAGGTATTATCTGAAAGGGGAGTTCTTTTTACTATGAAAAATTTGAAGGGGTCCGAAGTTATTCCGAAAAATTGTTTGCGTCAGGCCCGTCAGCAGGCGGGGCTTTCACAGGGGGAACTGGCAGACAGGGCCGGGGTAGCCAGGCAGACTGTTGGAGGTATTGAATCCAGGCAGTATGGCCCTTCCCTGGCGGTGGCCTTCCGTCTAGCCGTTGCCCTGGGCAAGAAAATAGAGGATATTTTCCAAATGCCAGACATTATACCCGATGAAGTCCATGCAACCTGGTCCGGTATGGGTCAGTTTCCGGAAGTCGGGGAAAAAATTCAACTAGCCCGTTTAACAACGGACGGGAAGTATACAGCGTTTCCAGCAAACCGTGACAGCCTGCAGATTGAAGCTAATGCCACGGTAGTTGGAATGGGCAGCAGCAAGGAGAGGCTGTTGGCCAGGATACTCGAACCCGAAGATTTGGCCGCGCCGGCGGTACTTCTTGCCGGTTGCAGCCCCGCTTTGGCCCTGCTAAAACAAAGGCTGAACAACCGTTACCGTGATGTCAGTATTTGCTGGATCAACACCAACAGCATGGTTTCCCTGGAAACCTTGGCAAAAGGCTTTATCCACGGTGCCGGCGTCCATATTTATGATGAAAAGACCGGGGAATACAACCTTCCGATAGTCAAAAGGGTTTTGCACCAAACTCCCTATATGGTGGTTAATCTTTGTTACGGCGAGCAGGGCTTTATTGTGGGCAGGGGCAATCCCAGAGGTATCTCCGGTTTTGGCGATCTTTGCCGGCAGGATGTCCGAATCGTCAACCGGGAACTTGGTGCGGAGACCAGGCGTCTTCTGGATTCCGGGCTTAAGCAAAACGGTCTGTTCCCAAGCCAGGTTTCAGGTTACAGTTTTCAGGTGCAAACCCACCAGGAAGTAGTTCAGACGGTGGCCCTCGGTGGGGCTGACTGCGGCATTTCCCTGCGTCCCCTGGCCAAGTTGTATAAGCTGGACTTTATCCCACTATCCAGAGAACGTTACGATCTTGTCTTTTTACTGGAAGATTTAAAGCAGACCGGTGTCCAGGCTATCCTGGATTGCCTGCAGAAACCCAATTTTTTGCTGGACCTGGAAGCTTCCGGGTATGACCCGGAAAGCACCGGCAAAGTTCTGGCGTAATTAAAATTTAAATGAAAAGGATGAATCAAATTGTCTAAAAAGATAGGTAAAATAAGCATATTGTTGATGGCGTTTCTTATATTAACGGTTGCTCTGGCGGGTTGCGGAGAAGGGAACCCGCCTGCCGGTCAGGAAGCGCCGGGAGAACAAGGCAATGGCGATGGCAATGGCCAGCCTCCCGCTCCCCCGGTTGAGATAACTGTTTCGGCGGCAGCCAGCCTGACGGATGTCATGGAAGAAATCAAAGGGCTGTATGAAGGGAAAAGTAATCATACCCTGGCCATGAATTACGGCTCCTCCGGCGCTCTGCAGCAGCAGATTGAAGAAGGGGCACCGGCGGATATCTTTATCTCCGCTGCTCAGAAGCAAATGGATACGCTGCAGGAAAAGGGGCTAATTGACGAAGGAAGCAGGATCGACCTGCTGGAAAATGCTGTTGTCTTAATTGTGCCTGCCGATGGTGCCAATGAGGATATTGCTGATTTTCAATCCCTGGCAGCGGATTCCGTTGTCAACTTGGCTATCGGTGAACCGGAAAGCGTGCCGGCAGGCCGTTACGCAAAGGAAATTCTGACCAGCCTGGAGTTGTGGGAAGCTTTGGAAGCGGAGGAAAAACTTGTTTTGGCTAAGGATGTGCGCCAAGTGCTTACTTATGTGGAAAGAGGGGACGTGGATGCCGGGATAGTTTATATGACGGATGCCCTCTCCTCCGAGCAGGTCAAAGTTGTTGCCCCTGCTCCGGCCGGTTCCCATACGCTTGTCACCTACCCTGCCGCCATTGTCAAAGACAGCGCCGGGCAGGAGGCTGCAGAAGACTTTATGGCTTTTTTACAGAGTGAGGAAATTGCAACTGTATTTGGGAAGCATGGTTTTACCTTCATTGCCGGGAAGTAGGTTCAAATAATGGATATGTCGCCCCTTTGGATTTCCCTTAAAACATCTCTAGCAGCCACCATTCTGGCTTTTATACTGGGGGTAACAGCGGCAAAACTTATGTCCGGTTACCAGGGCAGGCTTAAAAGCGTGCTGGACGGCGTGCTTATCCTGCCCCTGGTGCTTCCTCCCACGGTGGTGGGGTTTCTTTTGCTGGTTTTGTTCGGCAGGAATGGCCCCCTGGGACAGCTCTTATCTTCACTGGGTACTACGGTAATTTTTAGCTGGAGCGCCACGGTCATCGCCTCTACGGTGGTTGCTTTCCCTTTGATGTACCGGACCACCCGCGGTGCTTTTGAGCAGGTGGATCCCAATATGCTCGATGCGGCCCGCACTATGGGAGTTCCGGAAAGAAGTATTTTTACCAGGATAACCATACCGCTGGCCTGGCCTGGAATAGCTGCCGGGACAATCCTGGCCTTTGCCCGGGCTCTGGGGGAGTTTGGAGCAACATTAATGCTGGCCGGGAACATTCCCGGCAGAACTCAGACTATCCCCCTGACTATCTTTTTTTTGGTAGAATCGGGTCAGCGGGATAGAGCTGCTCTCTGGGTCCTGATCATTATCGCTATCTCCTTTTTGGCTATAACAGGCCTGCATTACTGGACAAAGCGTCAGATTCCGGCGGGCGGACGGCCGGAGAAGTGAAAGGGGTATACTATGGTATTAACAGTGGATATAGAAAGGGATTTGCCCGGTTTTTCTCTGCGGGTTTCGTTCACCTGCCGGGATAGTACCCTGGGCCTGCTGGGCAGCTCCGGTTCCGGCAAAAGTATGACCCTGCGCTGTATTGCCGGACTGGATAGACCTACCAGGGGGCGAATTGCTCTGGGAGAAAAAATTTTGTATGATTCTGAAGCAGGTATAAACCTGCCTCCTCAGGAGCGTAAAGTTGGTTTTTTATTCCAAAACTATGCTCTTTTCCCTCATTTAACGGTAGCCGGGAATATTAAAATAGGATTGCGCGGCCTGGAGAAAAAAAAACAAGCGAAGATCATTCAAGAAATAATAACCAGGGTAAAGCTGGAAGGGTTGGAAGGCAGGTATCCCCGCCAGCTTTCCGGCGGGCAGCAACAGCGTGCTGCCCTGGCCAGGGCTTTGGTTCTTCAGCCGCAATTACTGCTGCTTGATGAGCCTTTTTCTGCTCTGGACAATCACCTCCGGAGTGAAATGGAGCAGGAGCTTAAGGACTTATTAAATACTTTTCACGGTTCGTCTGTGTTTGTTACCCACAACCTGGAAGAAGCCTATCGTCTTTGTCCGGATTTGCTGATCCTCGAGGATGGTAACGTTATCACCTGCGGCTCCAGGGAAGATATTTTTAACAGACCTCCCAACCTGGCAACTGCCCGGATAACAGGCTGCCAAAACCTGTCCAGAATCAGGGTTCTGCAGGCAAATACGGTGGAAGCCCTGGACTGGGGTTGCCTTTTGCGGTTACCTGCAGATAATATGGTTGGGCGCGCGGACTATGTGGGAATCTACAGCCGGCATATACGTCCGGCCGGTAAAGATGATCATGTCAACACAATGCACTGCCGGGTTATTAATGTTATGGAGTCACCTCATCAGGTGACCTTATCAGTTAAGCCGGCCGGAAGAGAGGACAATAATATAAACTGTCTCAAATTGTCCGTCTCCAATGAAG
>JAAYOY010000085.1 GCA_012520035.1 Bacillota bacterium | reverse complement strand
CTTTTTATGATTGACTTTTTATGATTGTTTGGTTAGATCTTTAACTGCTGACGCAGCTCTTGTTGCATCTTTTCAAAAAGCCCCCTGTCCGGCGCTTCCAGATAAATGCGAAAAACATTTTCAGTACCGGACGCCCGCACCAGGCACCAGCTTCCCCCTTCGAGCAATATTTTAATCCCGTCAATCCGATTTATTGTTTCCACCTTGAGCCCTGCCAGTTCCTCCGGCTCCCAGGCCATCATTTTCTCCAGGGCTTTTTCCTTTTTGCCGGGCAGAGTATGAATATCCAGGCGCTCGAAGGATAATAACTCGATTTTTTTCCTGAGTCGCCGGAACAGTTCTCCGGGCCCGGCTCCCGTCGCCGCCAGCATCTCGACAAAAAGTAGAGAGGCCATAATACCGTCTTTTTCAGGAATATGCCCCCTGATACTGATCCCCCCGCTTTCCTCGCCCCCCAGGAAGGCGCCTTCCTCACGCATTACACTGCCGATATATTTAAACCCGACCGGCGTTTCCACCAGCCTCATGTTGTAAAGGCCGGCCAGGCGATCCAGATTGTGCGTGGTAGCAACGGTCCTGGCGACAACCCCGCTCATCTTCCGGTGCTGCACAAGGTACTCCATAAAAAGCGTAAGGATCTCGTTTGCACTCAGGTATTCCCCCTCCGGGCCGATCACCCCCAGCCGATCACCGTCACCATCGAGGGCAAGACCCGCATGGGCCTGCATCTCCAGCACCAGACTCCGCAGCTTATGCAGATTATCCTTTGAAGGATCGGGGAGGCCTCCGCCGAAAAACGGATCGCGGAATCCCCGGATCACCTCCACACGGCACCCGAGAGGAAGTAAAAAAGCTTCAATGTATCCTATTCCGGCTCCATGCATGGAATCCAGTACAACAAACGGAGGTGCCGCCGCTATGGCATCCCTGTCGATAATCCCTTCCAGGTGTTTGAGGTAGGGGCCTTCGGGTTCAATTATTTCCAGCAATCCCCTGCTGCTATATTTCATCCCGCTGTTGTTTTCATCCCCTTCAACAAAGACGGCCCCATAATTTGCATCTTCCGGATATTCTTCCCTATTTTCCAGCAGTATTCTTAAGCTTTCCAGCAGTTCCTCCTGCAAAGATACTGGAGCCGCGCCCTTTCCGCCGCCTTCCTCTTCCATTTCCTGCCGGAGAAGCTCACCGATACGGTCGGTTTCCCGCGGCATAGCAGGGCCGGCATAATGAGGAATAAATTTTATTCCCTGGTAACGGTAGGGGTTGTGGCTTGCCGTAAACATAATCGCCCCCGCAGATTCCAGGTGCTTCACCGCATAAGCCACAGCCGGAGTCGGGGCAGGCCTGCGGCAGAGGTATACTTTAACTCCCTTATCCATAAGCGCTGCCGCTGCCTGAGCGGCAAACTCTTCTGCAAGAAAACGATTATCATAACCAACTACTACCCCACTCGCTGCACGCCCTTCCTCTTCCAGGAAACGCGCCACAGCACGGGTAACCCGGCGAACGTTGCTTACCGTGAATTCGTCGGCGATAACTGCACGCCACCCATCGGTGCCAAACCTAATTTTCTGCAATAGTCTACCCGGCCCTTAAAGGCCGGGCGGCACCTCCTTTCAACTTCTTTTATTGTTGGTAGTTACTATACCGTCTTATTCAACCCTGTACCGTCTTATTCAACCCTGCCCGTCGTCTCTCCTGCTGTCAGCGCTTCTTTTTCTTCCATTTCCCTCCGTTTGATAAACAGGGCCAGATCCGCCACACGACAGGAATAACTCCATTCATTGTCGTACCAGGAGATAACTCTTACCAGGTTTCCGCCCGTAACCATAGTGCTCAACCCGTCGATGACACTGGAAAACGGGCTGCGCCGGTAGTCAACGGAAACCAGCGGTTCCTGTGTAAAGGAAATTATTTCAGGATTTTCTTCCGCAGCCTCCCGCAGGGCAGAGTTTACCTCCTCTATATCAACCTCCTTCTCCAGCAGGGCTACCAGATCCAGCAGGGATACAGTGGGGGTGGGTACACGCACCGCCAGGCCGTCAATACGTCCCTTTAATTCGGGGATTACCTCTCCCACAGCCCGTGCAGCACCGGTAGTGGTGGGGATAATGGAAAGAAATGCCGCACGCGCTCTGCGCAGATCACCATGAGGATAGTCCAGCAACCGCTGGTCATTGGTATAGGCATGAGTTGTATTCATTAAAGCCTTCTGTATGCCGAATCTATCGTGCAAAACCTTGACAACCGGAGCAAGCGCATTGGTCGTGCAGGAAGCATTGGAGATGATGCGGTGTTTTGCAGGTTGAAATTTCTCCTCATTAACTCCAAGTACTACAGTAAGGTCCGGGTCTTTCATTGGGGCAGTTACCACTACCCAGGAAGCACCTGCCTTTAAATGGCGCTGGGCCCCCTCCTTACTCCTGAACACCCCCGTTGATTCTATGACAACTTCCACTCCAAGATCTCCCCAGGGAATCCTTTCCGGTTCCCTTTCCCAAAAAGTCCGGATCTCGTGGCCGTTAAATTTTATGGAGTGGTCCGTTGCCTTGACATCGTAGGGCAATTTATCGTAAAGTGAATCATAACGCAGCAGATGGGCAAGAGTTTTACTATCGGTAAGATCGTTAACCGCAACTACCTGTGCGCCGCTTTTTTCCAGCAGGGCGCGGAATGTAACACGCCCAATCCGACCAAAACCATTAATACCTATTTTTAATACCATATTCATTGGCCCTCCTTTTTAGTACATTATTTCTACTTTTAAGTTTCCCCGTTTTAGGTGGTGAATTCTTGACATCTTTTGGTTCATCTAGGAGAATATAGAGAGGTGCAATCTGGAAACCGCTGCAGCCTCGCGCTGTAAAAAATTCATTTTTATAAAAATGAATAGAAATAGAAAATTAAATACGCGTTAGAAAGGGGTAAAAATATGGGGAGAATTAAGGTTGCTGTAAGCGGAGCCTTCGGGCGGATGGGCCGTGAAGTTTGCCGGGCCGTTTTAAATGAGGAAAGCCTGGAGCTGGTCGGAGCTTTTGATCTTCAGGGGGAAGATGAGGATATAGGAGAAATTCTGAGAAAAAAACCGCTGGGAATTAAGATTGAAAAATTGTCAAAAGAATCCCTGAAAAAAGTACAACCAGACGTAATGGTCGATTTTACTACCCCAATGTCGGTTATTGATAATATTGAACTAGCCCTGCAGTGTGGAGTTCGGCCCGTGGTTGGCACCACCGGCATTACCCAGGTAGATCTCTCCCGTATTGGCCGTTGGGTTGATGCTTCCGGCCTCAGTGCTATTATTGCCCCTAATTTTGCACTTGGTGCAGTGCTGATGATGAAATTCGTATCTATTGCAGCACGCTATTTCCCCCAGGCAGAGATAATCGAACTGCATCATGATCAAAAAATTGATGCCCCTTCGGGAACCGCCCTGAAAACTGCGAATATAATTATCGAGTGCCGGGAAGAGGACCCTCCGGAAAGGGATGAACTCATTAAGCTTTCAGGCGCCAGGGGAGCAGTCCAGGACAAGGTACATATCCACAGTATCAGGCTAAGTGGACTTGTTGCCCACCAGGAGGTAATCTTTGGAGGCACCGGCCAGACATTGACCATTCGCCATGATTCAATTGATCGCCAATCCTTCATGCCAGGGGTCATCTTTGCTGTAAAAAAAGCTGCAAGTCTGCAGGGGTTAGTTTACGGCCTGGAAAATCTTATGGATTGGTAAAACTGATAAAGCACCATCCCTGGGGAAAAAGCATAACATAAAGTGATTCTCGGGAGGTGTTTTCAAGAATGACATTGCATGGTAAAAAAATTGGTTTTGCTCTTACAATTGGCCAGCTTGTGGATACCAGGATACTTAAGGAAATAGAAAAAATAATGCTGCAAGGAGCAGAGCTTTTTATTATACTATTTTCAGAAGAAAAAACAGAAGAAGAGATTCTTTTAACCAGGTTTAAGAAAATATTTCAACATATAAATATGACAAATTGTAGTTTAGAAGCTAAACCGGATAACCTGGTTTACCCTTTTCTCGATCTGCTGGTTGTTGTTCCATGTTCAAAAAGTTTTCTTAGCGTTTTAGAAAAGATTGTACCGGAAAAAAATTGCAATTTGTTTCCCTTAGTGCTGGTTCCCGCCCTTGATAACGAGTTTTCCGTACCGTTAAGCTCCATATCCTCGCTATTGAAGAAAAAAGGCATTTATTTTGTCCCTTTTGGACCGGTTAATTCTAAAAAGAATAAAAACGGGGTTGCTTCATTTTACAGTCGTATCGATTTATTGCCCGAAACCTGTGCAGCAGCGCTTGAAGGCCGGCATCTCAAACCTACCTCATGGGAAAATCACTTTTTCCCCGGATAATTATAATTCATCCTATTTTTTTTAATAAAGACATATTTTTCAAAGTCAATATTTTCTTTTTTGCAAAGGTTAAGAAATCCGCAGAAAAACTTGCTGCCCGGATTTCGTTTTCCTTTCAATACCCGATAAAAATGAGAGTAGTTGATTCCAAGCATAGCAGCAACTTCCTTTTCCTTCCAACCTTTGTTAAGTATCAACTGTTCCAACAAATCGATTCTAATCCCCAGGTACAAAAAAAGCCCTCCTTTTTTCCATTACGATTTGCCTTTTGACAATATTTTACCATAAATATGACAAATGTCAATATTCGATTGTTTTAAGCATTGCCTCCAGGCAACTTTTTTTTTATAATCTTAATAATAATGTAGAAAAGAGAGGGATTTAAATGAAAAAAATACAGCCTGATTTCGGAAAATTGCTCAAAGAACTGCGAAAAAAGAAAAAACTGACTCTAAATCACCTGGCCGAATTATCAGGCTTAAGCCCTTCGTATTTATCAAGAGTTGAAAGAGGTGAACGAAGCATTTCAAATGTCCGTCTGCTTAAGAAGCTGGCTCCGCATTTGGGGCTAACCTTTGAAGAGATAATGGCGTCTGCAGGGTTTATTAGCTGGGATACTAAAAAAAGAGAAGAAAATTACTACCAGGATGCTCCGGATCATTGGAAAGAAATAATAAAAGATCCCGAACTGGATAAAGCTATAAAAGAAATAGCTTCCCTTACAAGCGATGAAAAAGAGGGGTTACTTTTGTATTTGCAGGCAATAAAACTTAAACGTAACAGGGAAAAAAATAAAAAATGACTTTTGCGCTGTTTACTTGTATGTGACAGCTAATGAAAAAAGCTTATTAATTGACAATTTTTTATAATATTTTTATTTCCCGGGAAATATCGACACCATCTTTTATGTTTGAAAATACCTACTCAGGGGAAAGATATAGAATGATCCGCTACAAAATACTTATAACGGCATTTTATCCTGAAAAATTATGCCATCTATTGCAAGGGGCTTAAGCGTACTATGAAATTGGACATTTTAGCTCTTCTCCTGGCAGCTCTGGCAGGTTCCATCATGGCTATCCAGGGAACGTTAAATGCATCACTCGGTAAAATAGTAGGACTGCTCGAAGCAACGCTCATAGTAATGATCATCGGACTTGTTACAGCATTTGTAGCACTGTTTCCCCTGGGGCTTGGCCACGGAAATATTTTCAAATTTACCGGTGCACCCTGGTATACTTTCCTGGGGGGGATACTTATAGTGCTTATTACGTATGCAGTGGCCGCAAGTATCCCCAAAATAGGCGCAGCCAACGCTACTACAGCAATCGTGGCAGCACAGGTTACCACAGCCCTTCTTATAGATCATTTCGGCCTTTTCGGTTTGCAGGCAATTCCTTTTTCGTGGTGGAAGGCGGCAGGACTGGTGCTGCTGGCAATTGGAACCCGCCTAATGCTAATGCAGTAAGCGCTCACCGAATATCACCACCCAGCTGAAAAAGTCCAGAGAGAGTCTTTAATAAAATTAACCGACACATTATGACAATATACGACAATTAACGACAGCGGGAATGGTTCTAGCTGTCGCACTAAGAAAGAGACACCCGCTTGTTGCACTAAATTTCAGCAAGTACAGGAGCATATAAACGTTATTTAAAACCAGCAAACAAAAAGAATAAACCAATTGCAAAACCAATACAGGCAATAACCCTGTTAAGAAAGAAATATAAAGCTGGTGGTTCTCTATGCGCTTTCCATCCCTGTGTAGCTTTCCATACATGACGAGGGTTAATAATTGAATAACCTGCAACAAATAACCATAAAACCAAAAATTTTAGCCATTATTTTACCCCCTAATTCCTCCATTATCTCCGGTAGCGATAGGGGACGATTTCCTGTCGCTCGACATTGAGAAATAGTCTGGGATGCTACAAGTGCGACAGGGAGAACCGTCCCCGCTGTCGCACCGCTGTCGCATTATGTATTCTGTTTTTTATTCAGATCAAGCGCATCCGCAAGATGGCGCAGCTCCATCGGCAACGGAAAGGCAATTATGTTCCCGGGTTGAGAGGCGATCTCCGGAAGAGTACGCAAAAGGCGTATAAACAGCCCTCCGGGGCTGCTTCCCAGAACTGCGGCGGCTTCTGCCAGCTTTTCCGATGCCTGCTTCTCCCCCTCAGCCTGGATGACGATAGCCCTTCTCTCCCTTTCAGCCGCAGCCTGCCGCGATATTGCCCGCTGTAGTCCCTCAGGAATATTAACATCCTTGATCTCTACAGCGGTAACCTTGATCCCCCAGGGGTCGGTAGCTTCATCGAGGATCTTCTGAATCTGCTGGTTAAGTTTATCCCTTTCTGCAAGCAGCTCATCCAGTTCGGCCTGCCCTGCTACGCTGCGCAGGGTAGTCTGGGCAAGCTGCCCCGTGGCAAACATATAATTTTCCACATTAACGATTGCGTTGTTCGGATCAACTACCCGGTAGTAGACCACCGCGTTTACGCTCGCTGTGACGTTGTCCCTGGTAATAACATCCTGAGTGGGGACATCAAGGGTAATCACCCGCAGGGAAACCCTTACAAACCGGTCCAGAACAGGAATAAGCAGGACCAGGCCAGGTCCTCTGGAGCCTACCAGGTGCCCCAGGCGGAATACAACCAGCCTTTCGTATTCCCGCACGACTTTTAATGACGAATAAAGGAAAGCTAAAATGATAAAAACCACTGCCAGGATCGTCTCCATATAACAAAACACCTCCAGGTTTACGTACATTATGTTATTAATTTTGCCGTTTGATACGACTTATAATCATTCAGAAGCGGGATTTTTTTCGCTGCCGCTCTCCTTAACAATAAGAGTAAGCCCTTGCTGCTTTATGATCTCTACTTCCGCACCCTGCGGTATGGTAGAACTATCGTGGCTGAGCGCCTTCCACAGCTCGCCGCGCATTTTGACAGTACCGTAAGGTGAGAGCTCCTCTACGACTAACGCTTTTGGCGCCGGGCCAAAAAACGTTTCCCTGCCTTTCCAGCTGCGCCGGGATCTAATTAACATGGTAACGATCAGAAAACAGAGCGCACAAACCCCCACGGCAGCACCTACAACAGTAGCAAGAAACCTGGTATACCAGTCCGGCGACATAAGCGGCTCGCTCGGCAGCAAAACAGAACCGATTAACAGGCTCACTCCGCCGCCAATGCCTAATATGCCGAACCCCGCTGTAAAAAGCTCTACAACCAGCAGCCCGAGACCCAGGACAATAAAAATAATCCCGGCAGTATTGGTATCAAAAAGACCAATACCGTAAATTCCCAGCAGAAGGGCGATGCTGCCCAGAATCTCGGGAATTAACGTCCCCGGCATCCCCAAACCGAAATATAGTCCCAAAGCTCCCGCTATAAGCAGAAGGTAAGCAATCTGCGGATCACTGATTTTATGCTGCAGCCTTTCCCGCGCAGCCATTTCTTTTTTCAGGATTCTTGCCCCTGCAGTATCCAACACAAAGGGTTTCCCGTCCTTTTCTCCTTCAAAGCCGTCAATTTTTTCCAGGAGGAGTGTAATATTATCTGCAACCAGTTCGATAACACCCTTCTCCCGCGCCTCAATAGCATCCAGGGTAAGGTTTTCCGTAACAAATTTTTCCGCTATGTCTGCAGGGCGCCCTTTCTGACGGGCAATACTTTTCATATGCCCGGCAAGGAAATTAATGGTCTTTTCATCTGCTCTTTCCGCTCCGCCATCGGGAGACAGGGTGACCGGCATAGCCGCACCGACTGTGGTCCCCGGGGCCATAGCAGCGATATCCGCGCTGATTAAAAGAAAAGCGCCCGCAGAAGCAGCGATAGCACCGGTAGGATGCACATATACTATTACGGGTACAGGTGAGGTATTAAAAGACTTGGTCAGATCCAGAGTGGCTTCTACCAGTCCCCCGGGGGTATCCAACTCAATAATTACTGCCTGGACAAGTTCGGCTTCCACCGAAGATAACTGCCTGTTTACAAACGCCGCCTGCCCCCCGGTAATCGTGCCCTTTATCTCCAGAAGATAAATTTCGCGTACTCTTTCTTCCTGTTGTATTCCAACAGGGGTTAACGCAAAACAAAATATGTAGCTGAAAAGGATAAAAAATATTAATTTTTTCGTTAACTTTTTTCTCATCGGTCCGCTCCCTGCATTAAGACTACTCCCTGCATAAAGAATTAATGTAAAGGTTTATCCTCTCCATCGCCAATAATAAAATCACAGTATTCAGTGAGGACCTCCTCAAAAGGCAACGAATGCTGTGCTACTTTTTCCGTGATAAAAAGGGGGGTTCCGCTGGCTAATGCCAGTGCTACTCCGTCACTGGGCCGCGAATCCAGTATTATCTCTTTTCCGTCCTTTTCTAAATATATCTGGGCGTAGTACGTGCCTTCGTAAATGTCATTTACAACTATCTGCCGGATAGAAGCGCCAAGATTGGCACAGATCGAGACAATAAGATCGTGTGTGAGCGGACGGGGTAAAACATACCCTTCCAGTTTAAGGGATATCGCCTGAGCCTCACCCAAACCAATACCTATCGGCAGCACCATGGTTTCTTCCTGATCGATCAGCAAAAGCAGCGGGTTATGAGATGAATCAAGTCCTACGCCTTTTACTTTTACAGCTATCATAATCTTTGCCCCGGGATAAAAAAATATACCGGGAGGCACCTCCTTTCCCTAATAATGTTATTACCCGTAGAATATTTTATTCCATATATGCTTTATCCCAATATGCTTTATCTCAGATATGAATTCTACACGCTATAAAACGCTTTATCTGTAATATTTACCTGTAAATTTATAATAAGGATAGAATTTTTTGAGCAGCTCCCTGCACTTCTTTTTTCTGGGCATTAATTTTAATACGCAAGTATTCCCTGGCTTCCTCTCCTTCATCCAGGGCAGACTTGATGCTCTCCTGCAACTGTACCAAGTTTAAACTCTCCAGAGATAAACCGGGTTTCTCAACATATTGAAGAAAAGCGTTAACCTTGGGATCGTAAGGTAAGGCTATAAAAGGAACCCCGCAAATTGAAGCGAAAATAAGGGAATGTAAACGCATCCCGATAAGCAGATCAAGCCCTCCCATCACCCTCAATATATCCCTCGAAGAAAGGCTTTCCTCAATGACTATCCCTCCGGTTGACGACCTTGATGCAAGGTCCCTGGCCAGCGGCAGATCTTTTTTCAGGTGATAAGGAAGAAAAATAAGCCGGGCATTATATTCTTTTTCCAGAAACCTGCACCCGTCGCTGACTATTTCCAGAAGTTTTTTATCAAAAAGCGTTTCCCCCGGATAAGGCCTGAGCGCTAAACCTACAAGCAACTCCTTCCCCGGCCGCTTTATCCCGTAAGCCTTCCAGAAGGTGTCAACCTCTCTCCGGGGTACCGGGTCAAGATAGAAGACCGGATCTGCAGTAACGGTGATATCCCTTTTTACCCCGAGTTCAGCCAGCAGCCGGGCAGATGCATGGTCCCTGACACTGAGCCAATCTACCCCGGAGAGGACCTTCTGCACACAGAAACGGCTCCATCCGGAATTCAGGGGCCCGAGTCCCTGGGCATAGACTGCTACCTTAGTATGCAGGAGCATGGCCAGCTTAATAATCCCCAAATAATAGGGGATAGAACGGGGTCCCGTTGCATCCTGCAGCAACCCCCCGCCCCCGCTGATCAGCAAGTCCGCTCTCCGGAGTACACGTATAATTGCTGGAAGGTTTGTTCGCGATACTGCTTCCACTCCGTAAGTCCTGCGGGTATGATGAGGGTCAGCGGAAAAAACTACCAGGTCTATATCTGGACGGTGATAGCGCAAAACATTCACAATCGCTTCGAGAATCGCTTCATCACCGATGTTGTAAAACCCATAGTAACCCGAAAGGGCAATTACGGTCAAATATCCCCCTCCCCTCCCAGGATTCTAATGTACGCCATATTTTTGCCAATTAGTCTAGATTATAATCGCCGCGCACCATGAAAATGGTGTTTGTTGTTGCCATTATGCCGCGGCCGTCATCTTTTGGCGAGAGAAGAAGGTGATCCCTGGCGATATTGTCCCCTTCAGAGAGATTGGTGCCTGCGGTAAGATCGGAAAGTCCACCTCCGGGCCCCTCCACGAGTATTGCACTCCCGCTGCGCAAAATAATTTCCGTCCCGGAACCGGTAAGCATCTTCCGGCCGGATGAAACCGAAACCACTTCGTAAGTCGGGGCGGGTAAAGTAATATAAATGGGCTCCCCCGCCGGCGGCTTTATACCCGTGCCGCCGCTTCCTTCCAGCTGTCTTAAGCGTTCGTTAATCTTCGCCTCCACCCAGCTTGCGGTAACCAGGGGATCATTTTCCGAACCGGGTACTCTGGTAGAATCAGCACCGAAAGCTTGTCCCAGGGAAAAAACCATGATGAATAAAACTGCCAGGGAAAAGACAAAAACTAAGGCCCTGTGCCCCTTTATCAAACCTTTTATACTCCGATTTTGCACAATTTCCTCCCCCTTGCTTTCTTTACTCTTAATTAGCCCGCTATTAGATAAAGTTTCCGCGGTACTGGATAAGGAACTCGTTTTGATCCTGGCCGCTTTCATGCAAAAGCTTTTTCAATTTTTTTACCTGTTCATAGCGCTCCGTATCCTGCATATCCCTTATATAGCGATAAATACCGAGTCTTCTTCCCAGGCAGAAATTTGCTCTTTCTTCAGCAGGCAGCCTCAGATAGCTGTCGATAACCCCCAGCATGTTCGGGATATCTTGGACAAGATTTCCCTCCACATCCTCCAGGAGATTCAGGATATGATCGCTGACCAGATAACCGGTTCCGCTGAGGTTTTCCAAAAGAAGCTTTTCCTCCATTACAATTTCGTCATCATTGGAAGGGTGGAATTCTCCCGCCTGCACTTTTTCAAGCAGCGGGACATCCTCACGTATTGCCAGCGTGCGCAAACGAATAAAGTTGGGATCGATCTTGCTGAGCACTTTTGCTGTCTCCAGGGCATGCTCCTTCCACATTTTGCGCCCCCCCAGACCCAAAATAACATACTCGCTGAGGCTCAGCCCGGCTTCCTTTATTTTTATTCCCGCCTCAATATGTTCTTCGGCAGTAATTCCCTTGCGCATATAATCCAGAAGGGGATTACAGCCCGTTTCCAAACCTACATGAACCCTGGTCAACCCGGCCTCTTTCAGCATCTTAAGCTCGGCTATACTGCGCCTTCCTGCAGTCCGGGCGCGGGTATAAGTAGTAATGCGCTCAACAGTGGGAAACTGCTCTTTAATAAAATATAAAACCTCCGCCAACTGGTCTGCCGGCATAACCAGGTTATCCCCGTCCTGTAAAAAGACGTTTTTTCCGCCCCTGTATAGCCAGAATGCTATTTGCAGCAGATCCGGTTCACGGTGATAAATATATTCCAACACTTCCCTGTTGATCCTGCCGCTGCTATCCAGCTTTAATGCATAGGATTCAACCCTGGAAGCTCCTTTTTCCATCGCCAGTATATCATCCTTTATTTCCTCAATGGTTCGCCTGGAAAATTTTTTCCCTTTATAAACATGACAAAAGAGACATTTGTTCCAGGGACAATTTCTTGTAACTCTTACAAAAAGGCTATCCGCCTCGCTGGGAGGCCGGATAGGTCCCTGTTCAAAATTCATCAGTACACACCCCCTGTCTTGCCATTTGCATTAGACACACACCTCATGTATAATCAAATTGCTCCCAGGCTAGCTAGCATCAATTTTTCCTATAAATGGGAGGAAATACTATGGAAGAACAAAACTATATCGAACCACGCGAGCAGATGATCGAAAACCAATTAATTGCCCGCGGTATCAAAGACCAAAGAGTACTGGACGCTATGCGCAGCGTACCGCGCCACCTTTTTGTAGATTGCAGCTACCGTCACGAAGCTTATAAAGATTATCCCCTTCCCATCGGTTGCGAGCAGACCATTTCTCAACCATATATAGTCGCCCTGATGACAGAATCCCTGCAATTGAAAGGCACCGAAAAGGTGCTGGAAATCGGAACGGGCTCCGGTTATCAAACAGCCATTCTCGCCGAACTGGCAAGACATGTCTGCACCGTGGAAAGGCACGAATTGTTATCCTCAAATGCAGAGAAAATACTGCAGCAGATGGGCTATAACAATATCAGTTTTAAAAAAGGCGACGGAACACTGGGCTGGCCGGAAAAAGCCCCTTTCGACAGCATTCTAGTCGCTGCAGCCGCAAAAAAAGTACCCCCGTCCCTTTTGGAACAACTCTCTACTGGGGGACGTTTGGTTATACCCATAGGAGACAGACTGGTACAGGAACTGGTACTCTTCAGTAAAGATGCCAGGGGTGTGCAGGAGTTACACCTCTGCGGATGCAGGTTCGTTCCACTGATTGAAGATCAAAAAAGTTAAATCAGTACTCTTCAAGTTGAATCTCACCGCCGGCGACAAGCTTATCTCCTAAAATAATCAAGCCACCTCTTACCCCCGGTATAGAACACGCAAAATCAAGCGCTTTTTGAAGGTCGTCCCCGTTTTGAACCATATTGCCGGCAGCCGTTGCTACTGCATCGGCCAGAGCGGCATTACCGGCGATAATAACGGCGGCATCCGCTCTCCCACTGCTGTAGGAAGGGCCGACGGTCCCCGACGATGTACAGATTCCCCGGTATTCCCCCCGGGGTTCAACTTTCAACGCAAGCCTGCGGCTAAAAACCGATTCACCGGCATAAATGCCAACCCTGACCGGCCGTTTACAGCACAGGAAAATATCCCCTCCATTTTCAACGATCACCTGCGAAGTTTCCCTCAGCAGCCACTTACCCACATACTGTGCAAAAGCTCCGGCCACGGCGGCCATCGGGCCTACACCCGCCAGATTGCCGGCACGAACCATCTCCAGAGCTATGGGCGGGGCCCCCTCCTTGAGAAGATGAGGAACCAGGGTCTGAGCAAAAACGGGATCTCTCTCCTCAATATATTTTTCCAGAAGGCGCCTTTCTTGCCAGAGATATTGCTCCACTCTGCCGGGCAACCCTGTATCAAGCGCGCTTTTTTCCACCGAGATCCACAGGTCCGTTTCTTTAACCGCTACCGCAAAGGATTCCATATCCCCTGCCGACAGCATCTGCCGGTAGCTTCTCCTGGAATGCTGCACCACTCAATAACGAACCTCCATAGCCCTGGCCGGGCAGGATTTTAAACAATGTTCGCAGACAATACATTTTTCACCTGTAAACGTTACTTTCATTTCAGGACGGTCCATCGCCAGTGCCCCGACGGGGCAGATAATAACGCAGGCCCCGCACTGTGTGCATCTGTCTTCAAGCCAAACGATTTCCTGCTCCAGGGGAGATATCTTTACCCCCCGGGATTGTAAATACTCCATTCCGTCCTGATAATTTTTTGAGTCCCCGCTCACCTCGACTACCATGCGCCCCTCTTTGCGAGGGTTGATATTGGCCTTTAAAATGTTAACCATTAGATTGTATTCTTTTATCAGGTAATATGTGAAAGGCTGTTCCGTAACCATGGAGGGAAAATGCAAGACAATCTTCTGTTTCACGAATACACCCCCTGTAATAAATACGCCTGAAAAGACGCCGGCAAATTTTTTGCACGCGAGACCGGCTTGTTTTGTTGGCAACCGTAAAAGGATTGTTTAATAACTGCAAGAGACGGGCAACCTAAACGATTTCCCGGTAATTAATGCCCTCGTTTGTTGTTGGAAGGGTAAAGACAGGCTTCGTCAGCAAAAACCGGCCGCTTTTAATCCACTCTTTCAAGATTTCGGCTATTTCCCTGGCTTTTAGATAACTGGAAAGGGAAGCGGTTGGAATAACCCTATCCCCCAGCGTAATTTCCCCGCTTTTTAGCTGGGCATAACTTACCCTGCCCAGCGGTTCACCCGTTCCCTGGGGAGCAGCTTCGCTGTAATCAACGACGTTGGCAAAGATATCCTCATCGCTGACAGCAGTATATCTTAACATCTCTTCATCCAGGATGGGAATAGGAATTCCGACCCCGACCATCAGCGATACCCCGTAGCCTATCAGGCTTATTCCCCGCAGCCATTGGGGAGACATCTGCTTCAGATCCCCCATTACCGCCAGGGTTCCCGCCGGAGAGAGAGGAACACCGTTTTCACCTCTTAAAACCTCCGGGGAATGCTGCGTGCCGAACCAGCTAACATACCCAACACCGCCCCCTAAAAAAATCTTCGTTCCCATTCCAATTGTACGATAAAAGGGATCGTTTAAGAGCGGGGAAAGCTGCCCCGCGGTGGAGTAGTTGGCATTCCCCATATTGGGCTTCAAAATACCCATATAAGTGTAGATAGTTCGTTCCGAGAGATTTACGCCTACGTTATAGTTCTGATAGGCATTGCGCGGGTTGAAAAGCAGGGCATAAGGGATATCATCCAGACGGATCATTTTTTCGAATTTCTTCCTGGGGTAACAATCCGTCCCGTAGGATTCAGCCTCCAGCAATACCTCTTTACCCGCCAGCAGATCTTCCAGTACATGAGCCCCGCCGTAGTTAAATTCGCCGGGGTAATTTGTATTGGCCGGATCCGTTTCCGGAAGCTGGGTGGCCCCGAGGTAAACGTCGACCGCTGCCACCCCTGCATATGCTTCCACTCCGTTTAAAAAGACGCGGCTCATTCTCATGCGGGGTTTAGTATGTCCCAGGTTAAAAAAAGCTCCCGAAGAGCACATAGGTCCGAAGGTGCCGGTGGTGACGACATCAACTTTGGCTGCCGTCTCCTCAATACCCTTTTCCCGGGCCATAGAGATTACCTCTTCCGCAGTCACGACGACTGCTTTCCCGGCCCTGATTTTTGCATTAATTTCTTCGTAAGTTTTCTTAATCAATTAAGGGCACCTCCTTTAAAATGCACAGCCTAGAAATATATATAAAAGATAAGACACTTAAAGAAATAATACCTTTACTGCAGAAAGGTGTCAAGGGACAGAATACCGATTTGAAAAAGTATTATCAGCATATATTTCTTCTCCTTGATCCCCCCTCCTTGTTTTTGTATACTAAATAAACGGGGACATTTCCCGTCAGGGATATGTCCCCGTTTGCTCCTTATATCCCGTAAAGCGCTCAAATCCATTTATTATTAACCAGGGATGATACCGGTGCAGAAGAATATTACAACGAAAAAAATAGCTCGTATTGGCATTATTGCCGGGCTCTACACCGCCATTACCTTCTTATTATCTGCAATCAGCTTTGGGCCTGTTCAAGTCCGCGCGGCAGAAGCGCTGACTCTTTTACCGGTTCTTTACCCCGAAGCCGTAGCGGGTCTTTTTCTGGGGTGCCTTATTTCAAACATCCTTGGACCCTTTGGTGCCGTTGATATCGTCTTTGGCAGCCTGACCACACTCCTGGCAGCCTTTATCACCTATCGCTTTCGCAGTAATACCGTTGTTGCCTGCCTGAGCCCCATACTTTTCAACGCCTTTGTTGTCAGCCTCTATCTCCACCTGTTTTTCCAGATCCCCTACTGGCCAACCGTGCTGACAATCGGCCTCGGGGAGAGCCTAAGCGTCCTGGCCCTCGGCATTCCGCTCTTGCGCCTTTTAAAGGCACGGCAGCACCCCGAAGCTTAAATAGTGTTTAATGCTTAGCTTAATACCTAATAAAACAAGGGAATAAGCAACTTCTGACCTTTTTCCAGTACAGCATCCTCACCCAGATCGTTGGCTCCGGTTATTACCTCCGGCAGAACGCCATAACTGCGGGCAATCTTAAGCAATGTATCTCCCTGCTTTACCGAATAAACAACCATACTAGTTCCCGGAGGCACCCGATGAGGTATTACTACATACAATTCCTCCATTTTCCAGGTTTTTATTTCCAACGAGGCACGACTTATTTGAAGTGTAGCGTTTTCCGTAGGTGCAAATTCTACAGCATCTATATGATAATATTCCGCTGTTATGGTATTCTCTCCCGCTCCCGGCAGTGAAAGGGTACTTTGAAAATCCGCTTTTGTTTTCAAAACTGTGGGGAGCAGCTCTTTTTCCTCTTCTACTTCTTCCTCAAAATCATCTATGTTTCTTCCGGCAAGGTAATAAATATTTTGTTCCAGCGTACCCGCAACCTCAATCAAGTCTGCCTGAATCACTGCATCCAGGATTAAAAAGCGGCCGGGGCCTCCGGCAATCTCCCTGGGGTAGGGGAAAGACAGCTTCTGTACAACCTCCACCGGCTCCTTTAACACCCCGGTAGATTTTGGAAGCAAAAGCAGTTCTTTTTTAACCGCATAACCCTGGATATCGCAGATTACATCCTGCTGGATAATGCGCGTCGCACGCATATAAATATCTAGGGTAGCGATTTCCTTTACAGTTTTCCCTGCAGTTTGATATGTGGCATATTCCACGCGCGGGAAAAATCTAACCTCCGTCCCCTTTTTCAACCCCGGAAAATCTATCTTCCCGCTGAACTGCTGCCTGTTATCACGGAAGCCGCTCATTTCTCCGGCCAGGTAATAAAAAGTTGTGACCAGGTCTCCCCTGAAGCTTACACCATCATCTTCCAGGTTCCAGGAAAAATCCTTGATGTAATAATTTATCGCTTTGGTAAAGTTCAGTTCCTCTTCAAATTCGTATTCTTTGGTTACAGTTAAAGGAAATACCTTTTCTCCCAGCAGCTCTTCAGCAACAATGACACCGCGATTAATCTTTTCCGCCGGAATATCTTTAACCCCAACGGCAATGTTTAGCTGATGGGGATCGGCAACAGACAGAAGTGCCTCCACTTCAATTTTAAGCTGATACAGTATCTTGCCCTCCGCCTCCACCGGAGCCTCTTCTTCCCCTAAATAACAAATCCTCCCGTGGACTCCGACCTCCATCCCCGGCAGTACCCCCGGCATTTCTATTTCTCTGGCAAATTCCTCTTCCGGCCAGACTATCTCCTCCGGGCCCCGGAGGCTATAAAAAACCGCTTTACCTTCAACCATGCCCCGGAGCCTTATTTTATCTTTTTCCTGAATTGCGATATCTGAAAAACTAACCCATGCCGCCAGATCTCCCAGAGGAAAAGGCTTCCCCTTTTCCCTGGCGGGTTCTTCCTCAATTATAAGATCTTTTAACAAAAGGAAACGTACTACAGTCTCTCCTACAAGCATCTTATAATTAAAACTTGTAGTAAGCAGATCTGGCTGTTCCCTTTTTGAAGCGCTTCTCCTCATTGTTTTACCTCCCCTATGCAATATACAAGGCCTTTATATATAATTATTAACTCACCCCGTAATTTATGCCTGAAAGCAAGAAATGGAGACAAACGCCCCTGAATAAAAAAAATCCCGCTCTTTTTGAACGGGATCTTTCAATACTTCCCTTGATAAGAAAATATTTAATGTATATTTAATGAAATTATTCACCGGCACACAGGGCTATCTTTTGATCTGCGCCGAAGAGGCTCAATTCAACCGTCGATGTAAGCACATCAGCATAACTAAAAGATAGCCTCTGATAATAATTTTCCTCGTCGACTCGAATCACAAAAATAGAGGGGTATGTGTTTTCCAGTACCCCTACCTTTTCGAAAGTCTTACGACGACCCCGGTTAGCCCGCAGCTTGACTTTTTCTCCTACATGCATCTCCAGCTCTT
>JAAYOY010000084.1 GCA_012520035.1 Bacillota bacterium | reverse complement strand
GGGGCTTTTACCGAGGAATTATTCGGCATTGCCGTTAAAAAGGGAAACACGGAGCTTCTCGAGCAGATAAACGAGGTGCTGGCGGAGCTGGAGGAGAGCGGGAAGTTTGACGAACTGCTTACGAAGTGGTTTGAGTAAAGGCTAATGGCCGCGGATAAAGGCAAAGCGGTTCGGCGCTTTGCCTTTATTTTAGTTTTTTTTAGGAGAGGGGAGAGTAAAGGTGACTTTTCCGGATTATTCGGTGGTTTTTAACAACTGGCCGTTCCTCATGCGGGGCCTGCAGGTAACCCTGAGCGTCTCCGCCATAGCGGTTGTAATGGGGTTTTTTATCGGTTCTGCTGTAGGCTTGCTGCGCCTTTCGCGTGTGAAGCCTCTTAAATTAATCGCCGGAGCTTATGTGGAATTTATTCGCGGTACGCCGCTTTTGGTTCAACTTGCCATTTTATATTTTGGTTTGCCTAGTATCGGGATCGATCTTTCGGCGTTTGCTGCGGCCGTTATCGGGCTTTCCGTGAACAGCGGTGCCTACGTGGGGGAGATTGTCAGGGCAGGGATTCAGTCTGTCGACAAAGGGCAGATGGAAGCGGCGCGTTCACTGGGGATGAATGGCCATATGGCGATGATTTTTGTTATTTTACCGCAGGCTTTCCGCCGGATTATCCCGCCGCTGGTGAACGAATTTATTATCCTGATCAAGGACTCCTCTCTTCTATCAACGATTGCGATAACGGAGCTGATGCGGGCAGGCCAGCATATTCGGGCCAGGACATACGCGGATTTTCAAATATATACAGCTATTGCCGTGCTTTATTTTATCGTCACCTTTACTTTATCCAATGTTTTGGGCGTCCTGGAGAGGAGGCTGCAGGTTAGTGATTGAGGTTTATGATCTTCACAAGAGTTTTGGAAAGCTGGAAGTCCTAAAGGGGATCACTACCAGGATAGATCGGGGAGAGGTGGTTGTTATTATAGGTGCCAGCGGTTCCGGGAAAAGCACTTTTTTACGCTGCCTGAACCTCCTGGAAGTGCCGCAAAAGGGGGAAGTGATCATTGACGGTGTAAATATTACCGGCCGCAATGTCAATATCAATCTTATCCGGCAGGATGTGGGGATGGTTTTCCAGCAGTTCAACCTCTTTCCCCATAAAAAGGTTTTGGATAATATCACCCTGGCACTGCTTAAGGTTAAAAAAATAAATAAAAAGAAATCCCGGGAACTTGCCCTGGAGCTGCTGCATAAGGTGGGCCTGAGCGATAAGGCCGACGCTTATCCCCGGCATCTCTCGGGAGGGCAGCAGCAAAGGGTGGCTATCGCCAGGGCGCTGGCTATGCGCCCCAAGGTGATGCTTTTTGATGAACCCACTTCCGCACTTGACCCGGAGATGATCAAGGAAGTGTTGAACGTGATGAAACAGCTTGCAGCGGAGGGGATGACCATGGTCGTGGTTTCGCATGAGATGGGTTTTGCCCGTGAGGCAGCTGACCGGGTCATATTCCTGGACGATGGCGTTATCATTGAAGAAGGCCCTCCTGAGCAGATTTATAACAACCCCCGTGCCCAAAGGACGAAAGATTTTTTACGGCAGATTTTATGATCTTATAAGAAAAATTTTATGCCCTCACTTCCTGAAAATGTTAATTGAGTACAAGGTAATAACAGGTTATAATGGAAAATGTTCAATACGAATTAATAGTGGAGGAACGGATGCAGAAAACGAAAAAAAGAATTAAGCTCGCGATAATATTTTTTATGCTGGTTTTTCTTTTTTCACTACCGGCAGAAGCGTTTGAGGATGCCCCGGCAAACAATGCAGTTGTTCCCCAGGTAAAAAGCGATATCCAATTCTTTTTGAACGGAGACGAGCTGATTACGGGGGTTCCTTATATTATTGAAGAAGGCCGGACCCTAGTTCCGGTCAGGTTTTTTCTGGAGGCTATGGGAGCAGCAGTTAGCTGGCTTCCTTCCACAAAGACAGTATCCGTTGCTCTGGATGATATGAGTATAGAGATGGTGGTTGGGGAAAAAACAGCCCTGCTTAATGACAGTCCGGTAACCCTTGAGGTGCCCTTAAGGCTGATTGAGAACAGGACTTATCTTCCCCTGAGGTTTGTCGCCGAAAATCTGGGCGCCGGTGTAAGCTGGAGCGGTGCCGACCGCCGGATCATAATTGAGTTTCCGTCCCCAGGGACTAAACCCGGCCAGGAAAGACCTCGGCTTCCACTGCCCTATTATCAAGATCTCAATGTTCAGGTGGATACGTACGGTATTTCTTTGGGAGATCCCGGGCAAAAAGTTCTGGATTTGCTGGGCAGGCCAAATCGCCAGGATGAAACTATTTACGGGTACTGCTGGTGGATCTATAATGAAGATTATCGTAACTACCTGCAGGTTGGGGTAAAAGATGGATATGTCGTTACTCTTTATACACCCGGGGAAAGCTGGAACTTTGGGCCTTTACACCGGGGATGCGCGCCGGAGCTGCTTGACGAACATTTTGAAACTGCCGATAGGCTTTATGTAGAAAAGAATAAAGCAATTTACAAGCTTTACCTTCCAACCCTTGTTTATGAAAACCTGGTGGTAACCTTTTATTGCGATGAACAAGATAACAACAAAATTATGGCGGTAAGGCTGGAGGACAGGGAGGTCGCGAAGGACAGGTTTGGCCTCTTCTACAAATATCGCTCTCCGCAAGGTAAAAGGGATTCTTTTGACCGGGAGAAAATGAGGGATGCTGAAGCTGCTGACGGAAGACAGATTTTTGATCTTGCCAATGTAGAGCGATCTCTTAGAGGTTTGCCGCCCCTGAGCTGGAACGTGGGTGCGGCTTGTGCTGCGCTGGAGCACAGCAAGGAGATGTATGATTACAACTACTTTGACCATTTTTCTCCTGTTACGGGGGAGGCCGTTGATCATCGCCTGGATAAACAAGGTATTAAATTTATCCTGGCAGCTGAGAATATTGCCCGTGGGCAGCTGGACGGTATCGAGGTGCACCACGGTTTGATGAACAGCCTTCTGCACCGTGAAAACATCCTGCATGAAGATTTGCGTTCTCTGGGGGTTGGGGTTTACGGTGACTGTTATACTCAAAATTTTGTCACTGCATTGAGATGAGCAAAATTGTTACCCCTAAAAGACGTTTCATTGTCCGGAATAATAATATCAGTTATTATGTTGAAAAGGCGTACAGAAAGGAACTGAAATAAATGAAAAAAGATTCCGTCGCAGAAAATTCAGGGAAAAAGGCTCGCAGAAAGAAAACCCCCCTTTATAAGAGTATTTTTCTGTATGGAGCTGTTATTATTATTCTGCTGCTGGTTATATCGGGGGTATGGTTGAAATCCCTATGGGATCAGGTTCACGTTGCCCTGCCCGGGGATAATTCAATTATGCCTGCTACTGAAAAGGAACAAGATCCTGCGCTGCCGGATATATTAAATGTGCTTATCCTGGGATTGGACTCGCGTGATCCTGCATCCAGGACCGATACTCTCCTGGTTCTAACCTTGAACCGGGTGAATGGGGAGATAAATATTATGTCTATTCCACGGGATATGCGTGTGAATATACCGGGGCACGGCATGGATAAAATAAACCATGCTTATGCTTACGGCGGGATTTCTCTCGCCATGGAGGCAGTGGAAGATTTTTTGGATATAAATATTGATCATTACATGACTACAGATTTTGAGGGTTTTATAAATATTGTGGATATCCTCGGCGGCATTGAACTGGAAGTAGAAAAGAAGATGCGTTATTACGGCATTGATGTTACCATTGAGCTGGACCCCGGCTTGCAGCACCTTGACGGTGCTAAAGCTCTCCAGTATGTGCGTTTTCGCAGCGATGAAGAGGGGGATTTCGGGCGGGTTCGCAGGCAGCAGGAGTTTTTAAAAGCACTTTTGCAGGAAATCATTACCTTCAAAAATATCCTGCACGTTCCCCGTCTGCTTCCTGAAATTGCCGGTAATATAAAAACCGATCTGGGGCTTGAACAGGCGCTTGAGCTGGCTAATAAGCTCATTAAAGTGGATATTGAACAGATCAATACCTTTACCCTGCCCGGCGTGCCGAGAAATATTGACGGGATAAGCTATGTTGTCCCTGATGAGGAAGAAATACGTCACCTGGTAGATTGTTATATCAAGGGAATTGAAACGAAACAGTCCTGAGGTGATTGATTAACTGAGGGGGAAAATGAAGGGACTATTGCGGAAGAGTGATAAAGATACAGAGAAGCAAGGCAGGG
>JAAYOY010000083.1 GCA_012520035.1 Bacillota bacterium | reverse complement strand
TACTTTCTGCTTTCAACGCTCCCCTAAATAATTTGAATTACAATAATTGCACTTAGCTTGTAATTATGGATACGGATCCGGTTGTAATCCATCCGGTTATAATAATATTATTTTTTTATTTTAACGGCAGTACCGTAAGCTAAAACTTCTGCAGCTCCCTGCGCTACTGAAGATGTGGCAAACCTGATATTTACCACTGCATCCGCCCCAAGTTCTTTTGCTTCAGCTACCATTGCCTGTAAAGCGTACTCTCTTGCTTCACGGATTAACTCGGCATACTCCTTTAATTCCCCTCCTACCAGGTGACGCAATCCGGACAAAATATCCTTACCCAGGTGCTTGGCTCTAATTGTGCTCCCTCTTACCAGGCCAAGAACTTCTTTTATTTCCTTGCCGGAAATATAATCGGTATTTACCAGAATCATTATTATTCCTCCTAGGCTTTTTAAGGAACTTACATCCATAACAAAACATGCGTTCTGATATAACTAAATGATTTCAATAATATTATATCCAAACAATCCTAAAAAAGCCTGTAGATCTTAATTGCCATATTAAGTTCCAAACATACTTCGGAATCGGACAAATCCACTCCGAGGATTTCTTCAATCTTTTTCAATCTGTATTCCATTGTTTTTACATGAATAAAGAGCTCTTCTGCAGCTTTTTTAATACTATTTACAGCTAAAAATGCCTCTAAGGTAATTAGCAGAGAACCTTTCCTTTTCTTGTCATATTCAAGCAATGTCCCAATTTTTTCATCGACATACTTCTCTACAGTATTTCTATCTTTAATGCCAAAGATTAAATTATAGATTCCCAAATCACCATAAGCAATAACCTTTTCCATATTAAAGAAAGTAGATACTTCCAAAACTCGCTTTGCCTGCTGAAAGCTTTCTTTAATATTTAATATTTCATTCACCGGTTCTCCTATTCCAGCTACAACCTTTGTTGAAGAGTATTTTTTTTCTATTTCCAAGCAAATAGCGTTTAATTTTTTCTTGATATTATTCTGTTCATCCCCCGGGCATAAAACAATCAACTCATTACCCCTTGATAATAAAATAAAATGGGAAAAATATTTATTAAGCAAAAAGATTACGTTATTTATCGGTTTTTGTAAAAACAGGGGTAAATCTTTTTTTGTATTTGATTTTTTTTCTATTCTTATTATTACTACCAATTGGGGTTTAGAAATATTATAATTTAAAAATTTTGCCCGCTCCAGTATTTCTTTTTCATTTCTAAAATCTCCTTGCAGCAATAAATCCAAAAACTCTCCTTTTACTCTTCCTTCAATCTCGTAAGCGTTTTTTTCTTTTACAAGTTCAAGTGATGCTATCAGGGCAGCCTGTTCGATGGCAATCATATCAAATTCGTCAAGAGAATTATTTTTTAATAATACCGAAAGATAACCAAGAATATCGTTTTCGCTCGTCAGGGGAACTAAAACACGACAGTAATTAATATTCTCTTCCGGCAGCGGAGGTATAAATACAATTTTTCTTTTTAATGTAGCTTCTATTAACTGTACATCGATTAAGCCATTATCCTTAATATTTTTTAAGCATTCCAAATCCTGAAGCTCGCAGTTTTCTTTTTCTTCCGGGGAGGCCTTACATACAATATTTAAATGCTTATCTTCAACAACTACCTTTAATTTTAACAATTCGGTTAAAGTATGCGTAACGGCAGATAAGCCTTCGCCGTGCAAGACTTTCCTGATTAATTTACTGTGTATATCCATCAATCTGCGCAATTTTTTCTGCTGATTGCTAAGATTCTCATTAATAACCTTTAGTCGCTCTTGTTGAATTTTTTCATTTTCTATATATGCTGCGTTCTCCAGCAACAGCGCCATATGAGAAGACAATAAGCACAGCAGTTCAACATCTTTCTGTGTAAAATCACCGGTTCTTTTATTATCAACATGAAGAACCCCGATACGCCTCGCATTTACTTCCAGGGGAACTGTAATAGTATTTCGTGCCCCATACCTTAAAACAAAGTTTTTTAAAAACCGCGGGTCGGAGGGAGTATCATTTGAAATTGAAGGTACCCCGGTTAAAAAAACATTTACAGCATTCCCTTTACCATTTAGAGGAACGCGGTAAATATTTATATCCTCGTCTTTCTCTAAACCAAAGGCAGGTTTTTGCAAAACCAGTTCGTTACTTTCTTCGTCATACAGCATTACTCC
>JAAYOY010000082.1 GCA_012520035.1 Bacillota bacterium | reverse complement strand
CTATCTATGGTTACCAAACCGCGGCGGTTAATTGCCACTCTTCGCGGCTGATTTTAATGCCGCTTTTATTGTTTACATTTTTTTGGTATACTGGTGAAAAAATTTAAGGTGTGTGTAAGTAGTGAAGCATATACTGGCGGAATTAAAAGATCATATTCCTTACAGTGTTTTTAGTGCAGCCTTTGCTTTAATCGTAGTAGCCATTTTTAGCGCAGCCTGTTTTTTGATTGACCAGAGTAAGTTTTCTGCTGCGGCCGGTGATTTATTTCACGTATTTCATCCCGTGCATATGTTATTGAGCGCAACTGCTACTACGGCGATGTTCTGGAAACACTGGCATAACCCCGCCAGAGCGGTTGTGGTTGGGTTTTTGGGTTCGGTGATGGTATGCGGGATCAGCGATATTATTATCCCCTTGCTGGGAGGCATGCTCCTGGGGGAATCTATGCACCTGCATATCTGTATACTGGAGCATCCGGTTATGGTTCTTCCTTTTGTTTTTGTTGGAATTGTCACGGGTTTGGCTGCTGCTGAAGTAATCCCCCGTGCTACGGTTTTTTCGCACACCAGCCACGTTTTTATCAGCAGTATGGCATCGGTTTTATATCTTCTGTCTTATGGTCTGGCTAACTGGATGGGGGTTATCGGCAGCGTATTTATCATCATTATTTTGGCTGTAGTCTTGCCGTGCTGTATAAGCGATATTGTTTTACCTCTTCTGGCTTTACCCTGTTGCGGTGAAAAGAGCGGCATTGCAGGGGAACGCGCGCCGGAAGAAAATTTTTTAAAAAAGATATTAAGATAGATATTGAAACGGGGAGACCGAATTGAATATACTGAAGGATATTATTTCAACCATTAAAGAGGACGCGCCGGTAAGCGAGGTAAGAGTGGGACCTTTCTGGACAGCGGTTTACAGCCGCCGCTGCGGACTGGCTTCCACGACTTTTGAACATGATCACAGTACAGGCCCGCCGGTCCGGGATGCAGGGGAGTTGACAAAGAAATCGGCGCTCGAGCTCTGCGAATATGCTCTGAGCGGCAGTTTGCTGGAAAGAAGCATCGGGCTGGCCGCTATCAATTCCCTGCTGGATGTTGATCTCTCCCTGTGCCGTGAGGTTAACGCTGCCGAAGTGCTCTTGGAACAGGGAAGGGGCAAGCGGATATGTGTTGTAGGTCACTTTCCTTTTATACCCCGGCTGCGGGAGCAGGCCGAAGAGCTCTGGGTTCTGGAAAGGCGCCTGCGGATTGGCGATCTGCCGGCCGAGGAAGCCGCTAGGGTAATACCACAGGCAGATGTTCTGGCAATAACGGGTACCGCTCTGATTAACAGCACCATGGATGAGCTGCTGGCCCTTGCCCGCAAAGACGCCCTGGTAATGGTGCTCGGCCCGACCACCCCGCTTTCCCCGGTGTGGTTCTCTTACGGTGTAAGCCTGGTTTCGGGGACAGTGATAACCGATCCCTCCGTTGTGCTCCGGCTTGCCTCCGAAGGGATAGTCTTCAACCAGTTTCACGGCAGGGGCGTGCGGCTGGTTACCATGACCGGAGATTGATTTTAGTGCAAGCAGATGACAGAAACCCTCTTCTGCTATCTAAAACGCCCTCCAAACCGCAGCATGTTGTTTTTTATTGCTATACTGCGGCCGGGGGTGTTTTTTTATGGGCTAGCCGGGGACGGTTCTTTTTTTTGCCTTTTACTTTTTTATAATAAATTTTTTTATGGAACATAATCCATACCCTCACATTATTTGTATAAACTGCCCGTTTCCGGGGATAATGGAAAATATGAGAACTGTCGTTAAACTGCTGAAGAGGCTGCGAGCTCCTTTTTCGAAGAAAAAGAATAAAAGAGGCGATAAATCACGCTCGGATACTATGGACTTCAGGGATATCGGGCAGCGGGAGGCTGATGTCAAAAAGACGCCCCTGGTATCTTCCCTGGATGAAAACCTGCGCCGTGTTAAAGAAACGATAGGTAACAGCTACGATCTGAGTGTCAGGTACTCTCTGGCCGGGCCGGAGAAGGTTCCCTGTGCTTTTATCTATATCGACGGTCTGGTGGATAGCACTACCAAAGAAGATATGCTGCGCGTCGTCAATATCGATACTTTTAAGACTGGGATAAAGGAGTTGCACAGGGGAGAGATCTATGAAACCGTAAAAAACAGGCTGCTTACGGGTGAGGTCAGGGAAGCGGAAGATCTGCCTGCACTGTTTGATGCGATTTTCCTCGGGGATACGGCGCTGATCTTTGACGGCACGGCCAAGGCCATTATTTTTCAGACGAGGGGCTGGGAAACGCGCAATATTGATGAGCCCGCTGCAGAGATTACCATCAGAGGCCAGCGGGAAGGGTTTGTGGAAAATATCCGCACCAATACCTCCCTCATCAGGCGGCGCATCCGCACCCCCAATCTGTGGATAGAAAACCTGATTATAGGGAACCTCACCAAGACGGAGGTGGCTTTTGCCTATATCAAAGGCCTTGCCGGGGAAGAAGTCCTGGGGGAACTGCGCTCGCGCCTCGGGCGCATTGACACTGACAGTATCCTGGAAAGCGGTTACATCGAAGAATTTATCCGCGACAGCTCCTTTTCTCCTTTTCCGACCATTTTCCGCACGGAAAGGCCGGACCGCGTTGCCGCGGCACTCCTGGAGGGCAGGGTGGCGATCTTTACCAACGGGACCCCTTTTGTGCTTGTTTTGCCCGCTGATTTTATGATCTTTTTGCAGGCTCCGGACGATTACAATGAACCCTGGCCGATAGGTTCTTTATTGCGTATTTTGCGCCTGCTTTCCTTTCTGGTTGCTATCTTTTTGCCCGGTGTTTATGTTTCTGTGCTCAACTTTCACCAGGAGCTGCTGCCCACGCCGCTGTTTTTGACCATTCAATCCACCCGGGAGGGGATCCCCTTTCCGGTGGTGGCTGAGATTGTGTTGATGGACGTAACGTTTGAAATCCTGAGGGAGGCAGGGGTCCGGCTGCCCAGGGCCATCGGCACGGCGATCAGTATTGTGGGGGCCCTGATCCTGGGGGATGCCGCCATCCGCGCCGGGCTGGTTTCTCCCGGCGTGGTGATCATTGTAGCTTTTACCGCCATCGCCTCCTTTACCAACCCTGTCTTCAGCATGGCCATCACAGGACGTATGCTGCGCTTTATCATGATTTTTCTTGGGGCGGCTTTCGGGCTGCTGGGTGTTCAGCTCGGCCTTTTGCTTTTGCTTGTGCACCTGGTTTCCCTGCGCTCCTTCGGTTATCCTTACTTTGCCCCCTTCGGGCCTTTTATCAAACAGGATCTGAAGGATGCCGTTATACGCGGTTTCTGGTGGCAGATGACGCGCAGGCCAAAGCTTATGGGTTTCCAGGAGCCGGAGCGCCAGCGCACGGGACAGATGCCGCGACCGCCCCGGTGGGACCGCAATAGCAACGAAGATAAAAAAGGGGGAGAGGGCAGATAGTCATGTTTACAGAGAAGATTAACAGCAGACAGCTTTTTTACCTTTTATTCATTTCGCGCACCACCGTAGCCATTTCTTTTCTACCCTCGTTAACTTCGGCGGATGCCCTTCAGGACGCCTGGCTTTCAGCCCTGCTGTCCTTTTTGCCAGGGGCGGCTATAATTTTGCTCATCGGCAAGCTGGCGCTGAAGTTTTCGGAAAAGGACATCGTGGGGTACAGCGAAGAGCTGCTGGGAGCAATTCCTGGGAAATTGCTGCTTCTTCTTTACCTTTTTCTTTTTTTAATTATCGTCGCCTCCACCGATCTCCGCCTTTATATCGGGATGATCAAGACAGGTTTTCTCACAGAGACCCCGCTTGTGGTCATCGCCGGAATAATGATGCTGGCTGTCGTTGCGGTCGTTTACGCTGGGCTGGAGCCTCTCGGCAGGTGCGCCGACGTCATTTTTCCGGTTTTTTTGATGTTACTCATCGCCGGGCTGCTTTTCCCCCTGGTGCGGGCGGATTTTCAGAACCTGCAGCCGGTGCTCGCCAGGGGATGGTCTCCGGTAATTATGGGCTCCATTATTCCCACTATGATTACGGCGGCGCAGTATCTGCATATGAGCATAATCGTCCCCTCTTTGGTTGAGCCGCAAAAAGCCCTGCGGGCTGCCCTCTGGTCCTATGTTTTAAGCACTGCAGTACTGGTTCTGTATTCAGTCCTGGTAATTTCCGTCCTGGGTGCGGAGGAGGGGGCCCGGTCATCCTTTCCCGTATTTAGATTGCTCAGGGCCGTTAGGTTCAGCAGGTTCTGGGAGAGGGTGGAGGCCGTAAATATTTTTAGTTGGGG
>JAAYOY010000081.1 GCA_012520035.1 Bacillota bacterium | reverse complement strand
CGAAATATCTCCGGGAACAGATCGAGAAACAGGGTTGCCAGGTGCTGGTTATAGATATCGGCACGAGGGGCACAGCGAGCATTCCGGCCGATATCACCCGCGAAGAAGTGCTGGCTGCTGCCGGAAAGGATATTGATTACGAAGCTCTAAAACAAGACAGGCCGCGTCTGATCCAGACGATGATCGATGGTGCCGGGCAAAAGGTCAGGGAACTGCACAGGGCAAATAAGTTAAGCGGAATTATCGGCATCGGCGGGGCTACAAATACCCTGATGTGTACAGGAGCAATGAAAGCGCTTCCTTTTGGAATTCCAAAGTTGATGGTTTCAAGCAATGCATCGGCCAGGGGCTTTGCCAGCCGTTATTTTGGCGCTTCGGATATAGCCATCATGCATTCGGTAATTGATTTTACCAGCTTGAACGATCTGATGCGGGATGTTCTGGACCGGGCTGCCGGAAGTATTGTGGGGATGGTAAATAAAAGGGCATTCCATCCCACTTTTGACGATCTGGGAAAACAGGCAAAACCGCGGGTTGCCATGACCATGTTGAATATGTGCGAAAAGTGTGCCGAATATGTAAAGCAGCATCTTGAGGGTGAAGGATACCAGGTAATTGGTTTTTCAGCCACCGGCGTGCCTGACATGGCTATGGAAGAATTAATTGAAAAGGAGGGTATTTTTTCCGCGGTAATTGATCTGGCACCGGGTGCGGTGGCAGAGGAGCTGCTCGGCGGTACCAGGGCGGCGGGCCCGCACCGGTTGGAAGCGGCGGGGAAAGCCGGTATTCCCCAAATAATAGCGCCCTGCCTGGTTAACCTGATGACTCCTCCAAAAAGCAAATACAAGCCGGAGTACCATAGCCGCAAGAAATATGATCTCGACGCATTTCGTTCCTACCTGCGGCTGTCACCGGAAGAATTCCGTATGATCGCTGAAGTATATGCCAGGAAGTTGAACCAGGCCAGAGGGCCGGTAAAATTCATTATCCCAACCAGGGGATGGTCCGGTATAGACTGTGAAGGTACAGTTTTATACGACCCTGAAGAGGACCGTATTTTTGTTGAGGAACTGAAAAAACACCTGCGCGGCGATATTGAAGTAAGAGAGATTGATGCCAATCTTGAAGATGTGGCCTTTGCCGAAGCTATACTGAAGGCCTTTAAAGAAGTGATGAGCATAGCAAAAGCATCATAAGGATACAGCATTCTAAAGGACAAAGCATTTATAAAGGGTAAACCGGAAACTTAAATTCTGAAAAAAAAACGGGGGAGGATTGTTTTTTTAAATGAAACCGATAAGGTACGATGAAGCTGAAGTAAAAAAGTATACCGAAAAGGGCTGGTGGACAGAAGACCTTTTATCGGATTACTGGGAAAAAAATGCAGAAGAATATCCTGATCGCGAAGCCCTGGTTGATACACTGGGGCGCAGGCTGACATTTGCCCAGGTAAAAGAGCAAATAAAACGGATTGCCCTGGGTTTGATCGATCTCGGACTGGAAAAAGATGACCGTATTGGGATCCAGTTGCCAAACTGTGTCGAGGGTTTTTTGACGCGTTTGGCCTGTGAAAAGGCGGGGGTCATTTCCATCGCCTTGATGCAGGTTTATCGTCATGTGGAGCTTGTTGAAATACTTGGCCGGATTGAGGCAAAGGCGGTGGTAATTCCCTGGAAGTATAGAAATTTTGATTATTACAAGATGGTCAGGGAGATCGCCCCGCAGCTTCCGTCTTTAAAGCATATTATTGTGGTTGGCGATGATGTTCCCGAAGGGGCGGTATCGCTTTCAAAAATAATGCAGAGCTCTCTTGAAGATAAATACCCGGAAGATATTTTAGAGCAAAGGAAGATGAATGCCTTTGACGTTTGTTTTCTTAACAGCACTACCGGGACTACCGGGATACCCAAGATAGTGGAGTGGACGGTAGCTGCCCGTTTGTGGAGCGCCAGGACGCATGTCCGCAACTGGCAGCTGAACAGTAATGACATTCTCTGCGCCATTGCTCCCTGGCCGGGTGCGCCGGGCGGCACGCCGACCTATTTTTGCGCCCCCCAGGTTGGAGCAAAAGTAGTCCTGCTCTATGAATATAACCCGAAGGCCGCCCTGGAGATCATTGAAAAGGAAAAAGTGACGGTGCCGTGCCTGGTGCCGGCACAGCTGGGGGCGATGATGCAGGAACCGGTGGAAAGTTATGACCTCTCCTCGCTGCGCTTTATCCGCTGCAGCGGCGGG
>JAAYOY010000080.1 GCA_012520035.1 Bacillota bacterium | reverse complement strand
ATAATTTTGTCTCCTTCATTTTCTGCCTCATCTGCTTTATTCAGCCCCTGGATTAACTTCTGCGGGGTTAAATCAACGCCTCCGGCCAGGTTTAGTTCATAGAAACCTCCCCTGAAAGATGTCCCCTGGAGCAGCGCGCGCATTTCCTGGGCAAAAATCCCTCCTGTTCCGCTGGAGATATCCCCGTCAATAACAACCAGTTTCTTTAACCGGGGGCTGCTCAGAAGTGAAATAATCTCCTCTTTCGGCAGCGGCCGGAAAAGCCTGATGCGCAGCAACCCTTTTTTCCCCCCGTTAATATTTAACGCCGGCAGAGCGCTCTTTACCGTCTGCGCTGCCGAACCTGCAGCAACAATTACAGTCTCAGCCTCATCCAGCTCCACAGCTTCCGCCAGCGGATAGCTCCTGCCGAAAATCTTTGCATATTCAAGCTCCAGCTCTTGTACAGCTGCAGGGATTTTAAGCATGGATAAATGCCTTTCCTGAATATTGCGTGCAAGGTAGCGAAAATCCGTAACGGCATAAATATTCTGCGGTTCCTGCGGATTAATAAGCGGCTCCCCGGGAGGGGGCGGAAGAAAACGGTCAACCCCTTCCTGGCCTGGGAGCCCCACAACCTCATATGTATGGGAAAGAACAAAGCCATCATAGACTACCATGCAGGGAATTCTTGATGTCTCCGCCAAACGAAAAGCCAGCAGCACGGTATCGAATATTTCCTGTACATCCGCACAATAAATCTGGATCCAGCCCGTATCGCGCTGGGCAAGGCTGTCCAACTGATCGGATTCAAGGCTCCAGGGGGCCCCCAAAGCCCTGTTTACATTGACCATTACAATCGGCAAACGAGCCCCGGCTGCCCAGTGCAGCAGCTCATGCATATAGGCCAGCCCCTGGCTGGAAGTGGCGGTAAAAGTCCGGGCACCGGCGTACGCAGCACCGATGAGATAGGAAAGAGCTGAGTATTCGGACTCCACACTTACATACTCCCCGGAGAAATTTCCCTCCGCCCACATCCTGGCAATGTTTTCAACAAGCGACGTCTGTGGAGTGATGGGGTAGGCACAGACAACCTGGGCTCTTGACAGTTGGACTGCCAGCGCAGCAGCCTGATTCCCGTTCATAAGTTTACGCTCCATTTTTGCCCACCTCCTCCATCTCCAAAACCCCTGCCGGACATTCAGCTACGCAGATCCCGCAACCTTTGCAGTAATCGAGGAGCACCTCATAATTGCCGGAGCTGTTCTCAATGGCAATGTCAGGGCAAAAAACCCAGCAAACCCCGCACTGGCTGCATATCCCGCAGCTAAAACAACGGGAAGCCTCTTCCTGCGGTGAAAGATATCCCTTGTGCTTCTGAAAAAGCAAGGGGTTTAAAGCATCCCCGGCTACGGCTTTCTCCCTTCCGTTCATGGGTGGAGCTATATGGCGCTCACTATCATCTTTTCCCGCTTGAAGAACATGATATATTCGCAGGGCGGCCAGCCGACCTCCAAAGATGGCTGCAGCTATATTGGCCGGACCTGTCACGGCATCCCCTGCAGCGACCAGCACCTTTTTGGAATCCCTCGCCAGTACTTTGACTGCTTCCTCCGCCGGGGTCTTTTTTCCCGCCGGGATCTGTTGTGATCCTGCTCTTCCCGTAAAAGATGGGACAACCTTCTTTAAACTGCTTTCCTGACCTGCAGCCAGAATAACCTGGTTACATTCAAGGACTAAATCCGTACCGGGTATACTCTCCACGGCTTCCCCCCGCCGGGAGGGCCTGGTCTGCAAGATGCGCACCCCCTGGACTTTTCCCTTACCGATAATCTCCTGGACAACGGTGTTAAAAACAAAATTTACTCCCGCTTCCTCAGCGGCTTTGATCTCATCAGGATGAGCCGGCATCTCTT
>JAAYOY010000079.1 GCA_012520035.1 Bacillota bacterium | reverse complement strand
GCACCTGCGGATCACCCTGGGCTGCCTGTACATAATTGTGATCGCTGTGCTCATGACTCGCGGTAACGACATCGGCTTCCTGCGACAGGGCTCCGTATCTACCCGTTCCGGCCGCATACGGATCCATGAGAATCCGAATTTCTCCCGCTTCCAGCAAAAAGGCGGCATGGCCCAAATAAGTTATCTTCAATTCCATCTCCGGCATCTGTTCAACCTCCTCTTCGGTTTCAGTTTTGGACTGATCTTCTGCATTTGCATCGCCCTCTGTATTTTCCGGTTCTTCCTGTTTTGGAAGAGCTTCCGGCCTTTCCTCCTCTTCTTCCGGCACCTGCTCCCCCTCGCCGGCACCACAGCCCGTCAATAAAGGACCGGCACCTAAAAGAAGTAAACACAATAAAAGAATCAACCATTGCCAGTAACGGTGTTTACGCACGCCGATCACTCCCTTCGTCATGCATCAAATGCTCCAAGGTAATAATATCCCGGGCCTCTGTAGTATTCGATAAAAACCCTGTTATTTCCTGCTTAGCGTATTGAATTAAAAAGGAAGATAGGTTACGGCCTGTTTGCCCATCTGCTCCCAGGCGGCCTGAAAAGAATCCTTTGCTGCTTTCCTGTTTGGTTTTTCCCACAGGGGATCGTTAAAATAAATGTAATCCTGATCATAGCCCGTAAGCAGTACAGCATGCTCCAGATAAGTAATTTGTATAACGCCTTCAGCAGTCTGCCAGGTTTCAAATCTGGAAGGATCCAACTCGGAAAAAGTTGTATTCGCAACAACCCACACCGGAACATTGTAACTCAAAAAAACCTTGATATCTTTAAAGTCACACCCGGTCAGGTCGATTGTCTGTCCGGGTAAATACTTATCCATCAACTTTCTTACCGGTCCATGATATACCCCATAACCGGGTTGCGCACGAGAATACATATCTCCTACAAAACCATTGTAAGGATTCCCATAATAAATTCTGCCTTGCGTGTCGCGGTACAAAGCCGGTTCTTTTACTATTTCCCCTGCAAGGGTCATTTTATCCACAGCCACGCCGGCATACTGCAACAGCATAGCCAGGCTTGTAACCTCACAACCCCTAGGAAGCTCCGGATTTTGCCGTATATGAGGGGCTTCTATTAAGATGCTTTCTTTTAGTTCGTACGGATTTGAAACAAACCTTTCCCTGGCAGCGGCATCCAGGCCGGGGAGGCTCTCTGTATCCGGGGCAGCCTTTAAAACCGCAGCAAAACCCTCCCTTGAGCCGGCCGGTAAATTTTCCGGACCACAGGGTAAGACTATAAATCCCAAAATAAATACCGCGCAGACCACACACACGGCCAAGAGAAGGCCAAGAAGGATACATATTCTTCCGAAACCCCTTTTGGCGCGGGGCAAAGCCCCTCTTTGCAACCCGGCACAGCTTTTCCCGGCTACCCTGTTATATTTGAGAAAGGCAGCTTGTAGATTATTTTTGAAAATATCCCCATAGGTATGTTTGAGATGCGGCAGCTCCCCGGCTAATTTTAAACCCCTCTCCGCCTCCCGGATTGCTTCGGGATACCGTTTTTGCCGGTATAGCCAGATAAAGCGATTATTTAATACTTCCAGTTCGTTTCTAATATTTTCCATTTTTATTGTCTCCGGAGGTTCAAAAGTACTTGTGTTTATATCTTATATCGTCATTTGCTCTCAAAATAAAACATTATTCTCTCCGCAAAATATAAAAGGTGCAATTAATCAGCAATAAGTACCCTGAGCTACTCAAGGGGAAGCACAGCAAAGCACGAAGAAATGCCAAGAAAAGCAAGCGAAAGGCGCAAGAATTTAAAAGGATTTTTCGGAGAAAAATGTGGAGCCGCTGTATGAGTTAACACCGGCATATTAAATTCCAAAATCATTAAATAAAGGTTATTAAGCAAACAAAAAACCCGTTTGCACGGGGTTTCGGGTAAAAAATGATCAGCTTATTAAATAATAAATTCACTGTATCGTTTTAGTTTATATATGCAACCGTTGAACCAGATCGACACTTCTTTTTATCTCTTTACTTTGAGCTTTTTGATTCCCTGTTCCAAACCTTCCAGGGTAAGCTCATACATCGGGAAAATCTCTTTAATCAAGGCTATCGTATAATAGCCGATAGTACGATCCCAATAGTATGAAGGTATAGGATTTAACCAGATACAGTGATCGAAATGATCGGCGATCCGTTTCATCCATACTATACCTGGTTCTTCATTCATTACATCCCAGTCAATAGCCCCGTTAACCATCAACATTTCACTGGGAGCCATACTGGCGTCACCTACAAAGATAACCTTATATTCCGGATCAAACAACTGTAAGAAACTTTTAGTCTTTATTGAGTTGGACTTGCGGCAGGTCGGATCCAGGTAAATATAATCATAGATACAGTTATGAAAGTACAGGAAACGCAGATCTTTAAAATGGCTGGCTCTATTCATGGCGGTAAAAAGCTGGCTGCAGATGCGCATATAGGGCATCATCGAACCGCCTGAATCCATAATTAGTAAGACTTTGACAGTATTCTTGCGCCCGCGCGTCCATACCAGCTGCAGCAACCCGCCTTTATCGCCTGTTTCCCGAATGGTTTCATCAATGTCCAGTTCTTCTTTAGGTCCTTCTTCCTTGCTGCTGAGCTGCCTCAATTTGCGCAACGCTACCTCAAACTGCCTGACTCCGATTGTTTCATCTGCACGAAAACCACGATATTTTCGTTCTGCAGCAACCTTCACCGCCGATTTGTTAACAGACTCGCCCCCAATGCGAATTCCAGCAGGGTTATAACCCGAATGACCAAACCTGGATGTTCCACCGGTACCTATCCAGTTTCCTCCACCGTGATGCTCACCCTTTTGTTCTCTAAGCCTCTCTTCCAGCTGCCGCCTCAGCTCGTCGAGATCCCATTCTTGAAACTGCTTGCGTTCCTCAGGCGATATGCGCAGCGGCGGCAGTGCATGTTCCAGCCATTTCATAACACGCTCGGTTAACTCCTGGGGAGTTTCAATTCCATAAAAATAATGCTGGAAAGCAAGATCATACCTGTCATAGTAAGTTTCACTTTTCACCAGCACGGAACGCGCCAGGGTATAAAAGCCATATAAGCTGGAAAACGCCATCCCGCGGCTCAGTGCTTCGACAAGGGTCATCCATTCATTGATAGATACGGGAACACCATAATTTCTCAGCAGGTAAAAAAATTTAATAAACATAATATCACTTACCAGTTACGCATAAAACCGGGGGCAGATGTTCTTTTCTGTGTGCCTTGACTGTGCAATCGCTGCAGTACAGCATTAAAATCACGGTCCTTCTTCAATAAAACACCAAGAAACGGCAGCTCTTTAGCAATTTTTTCAGGGCTGATGCCTCCAACCGTCAGGGCCTGCACCCAATCCAAAAGTTCGCTGGTGCTGGGTTTCTTTTGCAGTCCGTTTATACTGCGTACCCAGTAAAAAGCTTTTAAAGCTTCGTCCAGCAGCCGCTTCTCGAGATCCGGATAGTGAACGTTTACTATTGTTGACATCATCTTTTCATCGGGAAATTCAATATAATGGAAAATACACCTTCTTAAAAATGCATCAGGCAATTCTTTTTCTGCATTGCTGGTAATAACTACGATCGGCCTGTGCTTGGCTGTTATCGTTTCGCCAGTTTCCGGTATATCAAAGCTCATAATATCCAGCTCCCAAAGCAAATCGTTGGGAAATTCAATGTCGGCTTTGTCAATTTCATCTATTAGTAGAACAACCTGTTCAGGTGATATAAAAGCCTCGCCCAGCTTGCCAAGCTTTATATAATGACGAATATCGGAGACATCATGATCACCGAACTGGCTGTCGTACAGCCTCTGCACAGTATCATAAATATAAAGGCCATCCTTAGCTTTCGTCGTTGACTTTATATTCCAGATTAATAACTTTTTATTCAATCCCTTGGCGATACTGCGCGCCAGCATTGTTTTGCCGGTCCCGGGTTCACCCTTAATTAAAAGCGGTCTCCCCAAGGCGGCGGCAATATTTACACTGTTTTGTAAATCCTCTGAAGCTATATAATCATCGGTACCGGAAAAAAGGGTATGCACTTTGGGCAAAGTTTATTCCTCCCACAAAAATTTTCTTTTTATAATATTTTTACCTATGCAATAAATTTCTATATCAAAGCTATTTTTCCTGCTTTTACATAAAATAATCCTCTTGCGACACCGGTGCGACACCG
>JAAYOY010000078.1 GCA_012520035.1 Bacillota bacterium | reverse complement strand
TTTCCGGCAGCAGCCAGCACTTCTTCGCGGGTGATATCGGCCGGAATGCTCGCTGTGCCCCTCGTGCCGATATCTATAACCAGCACCTGGCAACCCTGTTTCTCGATCTGTTCCCGGAGATATTTCGTCTCTTCGCCTTTGGTGTCCAGAGTGCTTAAGATAACTATCGTTTTATCCATTCTTTCTCATCCCCTTTCCCCCGGTCAACCGGGAGGTTGCTAAGTTGCTAACTTCCTGCCTTTAATCAATCCGATACGGCTAATCCGATCCGGGTCCGGCTGCTGCACAGATCCCGGTTGCAGGCGGCCCGGATCAATGAAAAGCGCTTTTAACAAGCGCTTTTATCCTTAAAACCCGTACTCCTTCCACTTGGCACGTACCTTATCGGCCATATCTTTATCAAGGAAGATTTCAATGGGTTTTCTTTCCCATTCGTATGGTATGCAGGCATCAATAATAATCCTGGAGCAAATATCCCGGGCATCGATCGGCAGGGAGGGGTCAAGTGGAGTGGAACGCCCCCTCTTGATGATCTCGGTACGGGCAACCGGATCGTAGCGCACGCTCATCGCCCAAAAAACCTTTGTCCAATCATCGGCAGGGATATCGTCGTCAACGATAATTACTCCCTTTAACCCGTAGTGACCGGTGGTAGTGGAGATAACCGCTGTCCCTACATGTATGGAGTGTCCGGGATACATTTGTTTTACGGATACAATCGCCCAGTAACGACCGGTGGATTCCGGCGGGATAAATACGGATTTAATACCCGGAATACGCATATTATTCAGGTCCGTCCACAGGGTAGCCGTGCGGTTTAGAGCCTGGATCATATGGGTATCTGTAATCGGTTTCCCAACCGAAGTAGTCCATAAAATAGGGTTATTGCGATGGTATACCCGTTTTACTGCAAGAAACGGTTTCGGCCATTCATCCGTTTTCTTGCCGGAGTAATAACCGGTATATTCGCCAAAGGGACCTTCCTGGCGGAGTTCCTGCGGATCGATTTCGCCCTCCAGAATAATCTCGGCATTCGCGGGTAAGGGCAAACCTGTTAGATCGCTGATAAATACTTCCGCCGGCTCGTTGCGCAGCGATCCGATAACGTCATATTCCGATACGCCGGGCGACACCATAGCGCTGCTCGTGGCAAAATTCAGGGGGTCTCCCCCTATTACCGCCGCCGCAGGCATCGGTTTGCCCAGCTCCCGGTACCTGTTCAGGTGAAAATCCGCATGTTTCCCCTTAATGATCTGCACACCAACAGTCTTCTCATCGAGCAGCTGCATCCTGTAGGTACCCAGGTTTACCCAGTCGCTATCAGGGTCCTTGGTAACAAGCGACACGGCAGTTCCGATATAGCGCCCGCCGTCCATCGGGTAAAATTTGGGCACCGGAAAGTTATATAGATTAATCTGCTCGCCTTCCAGAACGTTTTCCAGCACCGGCCCGCTTTTGACTACTTTTGGGGGAATTAATTTACTGCTGATAGCCTCCATCCAGCTCTTGGAAAGCCCGCACAGGGATGTGTCTGTCGGCCTGCCGAGGGCAATAGCCAGGCGTTTTACAGTTGTGAATGCGCTACCAAAAACGGGGGTATTGTAGCCTTTAATTTTTGAGAAAAATAAAGCCGGCCCCTTATTTTCTTCGTTAATTTTTGAGATATGGGACAACTCAAGATCCCAATCAACTTCGATATCGATCCTTTTCAGTTCGCCTTCTTTCTCACACAAGCTGATATAATCCCTTAGATCCATCACACTACTCCTTTCTAAAAATTTTAAATTGTATATAATATTTGTCTTGTGAAACAAATTTAGCCTAATCAATTTGTTAGCGCAATATCTAAACTGGGGGAAAAAACCGGGGTATCCTCTAGCCACTTTGGACGATAAATGTTTTTCATTTTTTATGATCCGGCAATTCAATAAACGGCCCGATATTGTCCATTTTAGTCAAATGCCGAAAAATATTTTCAACTAATTTAGTCATTGACATTATTAAAAAGCATAATATATTTATAAGTAAATAACATAATGTTTACAAATGTTCCACTAGTGTTATAATTTTAATAATTGATAAGTTTTTAATCATTTTGGTTAATTTTTCGGATAGCTAAATTTTTGGGGGTGATAACAAGAACGTCGGAAAAATCAAAGGTATATTCTCGATAACCTGCGGTAAGAAAGGACTATTTTGGGGATAGGAGGATTGAATATGTACTTACCAGATTTTGAATATTACGCACCGGCTACATTGAGCGAAGCCTGTGAGCTGCTGGAAAAACTTGGTCCGGGGGCCAAGGTGATTGCCGGAGGCACGGATATCTTATCCAAAATGAAGCAGGAACTCCTCTTTCCGAAGGCCATCGTTTCGCTAAAATACTTAAGCGGCCTGTCGGAGATCCGCCTTGAAAGCAACAATGACGTAATCATCGGAGCGAAGGCTACGCACAACAGCCTGATCGATTCACCCGTTCTCCAGGAAAAATACCCGTCTTTGTGCAATGCTGCGCACCAAATGGCCAACAACCAGGTGAGAAATATCGGCACAGTCGGAGGAAACATTGTCAACGCCGTCCCCTCCGCCGACCTGCCGCCCCTTTTAATCGCTCTGGGTGCTAAAATTAAGCTTGTGGGGACAAACGGGGAGAGGGTTTTACCGTTAGAGGATTTTTTTACAGGACCTAACGAAAGTATCATCAAGCAGGATGAAATATTAACCGAATTTATCATCAGCGAGCAGTCTTTAACCGGCAGTACATATATTAAATTTGCCCTGCGCCGTTCCGGAGCCCTGGCCGTAGCCAGTGTCGCCGTAGCGGTAGCGATGGAGGGGAATACCTGCCGGAAGGCACGTATTGTTCTGGGAGCCGTTGCCCCCATACCGCTGAGGGCGAAAAAGGCTGAGGAAATGCTCACAGGAAAAGAGATAACGGACGAACTTCTTGAAGAAGCCGGCAGTGTTGCATCCGCAGAGAGCAAGCCAATTTCCGATATCCGCGGCTCGGCAGAATACAGGCGCGATCTGGTACGGGTTTTAACCAGGCGGGCTTTAAGAAAAGCAATTAATGAAGGACATGTTTAAAAGGGGGAAAGGCGAAATGCAGAAAATTGAAGATCGTAGCGAGACTAAATATTATTTAATTACTTTAAAAGTAAACGGGGACAGCTATACCAGGGCCGTAAAGGCCAACACCCTCCTGGTAAATTTCCTGCGTGAAGAGCTGGATCTGACCGGGACCAAAAAAGGTTGCGAGCTGGGCGATTGCGGCTCCTGCACCGTCCTGCTGGACGGCAAACCGGTAAACTCCTGCCTTGTCCTGGCGTTAGAAGCCGAGGGACACGAGATAACAACGATTGAAGGGCTGTCCCAAAACGATAAGCTGGATAAACTGCAGGAAGCTTTTGTTGAGAATGCCGCCATACAATGCGGTTATTGCACACCGGGAATGATTATGTCGGCCAAAGCCCTCCTGACACGCAACCCCCACCCTACTGAAGGGGAAGTGCGCGAAGCAATTGCCGGCAACCTGTGCCGCTGTACAGGCTACGTAAATATCGTCAAAGCCATTATGTCCGCAGCGGAAGAACAACAATAGAGGAGAGGTGAACCAAATGGGTGAGAACTATGAAGTTATAGGCAAAAGTGTACCCCGCATCGACGGGGTAGCCAAAGCAACCGGACGGGCAAAGTATACAGGCGACCTCAAGTTCCCCAACATGCTGGTAGGAAAGATTTTACACAGTCCGCACGCCCATGCCCGTATTCTCAATATTGATACCTCCGAAGCGGAAAAACTGCCCGGCGTAAAAGCTGTCATTACCCACCGCGATGTGCCCTCTACAAAGTACGGGCTCAGTCCGGCCCGCTGGGACGAAACTATTTTTTGCATCGACAAGGTGCGTTTTGTTGGCGACAAAGTTGCAGCAGTAGCGGCAGTTGACGAAGAGACGGCATACAAGGCGCTCAAGCTCATTAAAGTAGATTATGAGGTGCTGCCGGCTGTTTTTGACCCCTATGAAGCGCTGAAAGAAGGCGCGCCGCAAATATTTGAGGAGTATCCCGGCAACATTAATACCGAGATCCACCAGCATTTTGGCGACGTGGATAAAGCTTTTGCAGAAGCCTATCATGTGCGCCGTGACTTTTTTAGCGGCCAGCGTACCTACCATTCGCCGCTCGAACCGCATGTCTCCATAGCTTTCTGGGAAGGCCCCAAAGTAACGGTTTACAGCAGCAACCAGTCCGTCCACTACCTGCAGTATCACCTTGCACGGGTATTCGGCATGCCCATGGGTAATGTACGCGTACTGAAGACGCACGTCGGGGGCGGTTTTGGTGGCAAGCTCGACCCTACCGGACTGGATTTTGCGGCTGTCAAGCTTTCGCAAATTACCGGCAGGCCGGTGAAAATGCTCTATGACCGCAAGGAGATGTTTTACAACAACCGTGGGCGCCATGCACAGTACATGGAGCTGACCACGGGTGTCACCAAAGAAGGAAAGATCCTGGGCGTACACGCCAATTTTGTTATGGACGGCGGCGCCTATACCGGGCTGGGCGTAGCCTCTGCCTACTATGCCGGGGCGCTGCTCACCGTTCTCTATGATTTTGATAACTACAAGTTCGATATGATTCGCGCCGTCACCAATCTGCCCGGCTGCGGCGCCCAGCGAGGCCACGGGCAACCGCAACCGCGTTTTGCCTTTGAAAGCCATCTCGATCATATTGCCGAAGATCTGGGGATTGATCCCCTGGAAATACGGATCATCAATGCCCGCAAACCTAAAACAGTAACAATTAACGATTTTAAGGTAGACTCCTATGCTTTAAAGGAAGCTCTGGAAAAAGCCCGTGAGATCTCAGGCTGGCGCGAGAAAAAGGGCAAACTGCCCCCCGGCCGGGGCATCGGCGTAGGCAACGGAGGCTTTGTCTCCGGTGCGGGTTACCCCTGTTACCGCACCGACCTGCCACAAGCAGTGGCAATTATCAAGGTTCATGACGACGGCTCCATGGCCACGCTTTACACCGGTGCGGTCGAAATCGGGCAGGGCAGCGACACGGTACTCTTGCAGATGGCGGCCGAAGCTATGGGTTACCCCTTGGAAAAAATGAGAATCGTGGCAGGCGATACCGATCTGGCTACGCATGACTTTGGCGCTTATGCCAGCAGGCAAACGCTAATGAGCGGCTGGGCTGTAAAAAAGGCCGGCGAAGAAGTCAAAAACAAGATTCTCCAAACAGCCGCCGAGATGATGCTTGTTGTCCCCGAGCAGCTTGATGTTAAGCAGGGGGTTGTCTTTCTCAAGGCACATCCCGAAGAGTCGCTCACTTTTGAAGAAGTTGCACGGACCTATTTTGTAAAATACGGGCAGCTAATCGGACAGGGTTCCTACAAACCGCCCAAATTGGGCGGCACGTTTAAAGGCGCAGCGGTGGGGACCTCTCCGGCTTACAGCGCAGCAACACAGGTTGCCGAAGTAGAGATCGATGAGGAAACAGGTGAAATAAAAGTAATCGAAGCCTGGGATGTCCACGATTGCGGAATGGTCATTAACCCGGCTTTGCTGCACGGCCAGGTTCATGGCGCTTTTTACATGGGCATGGGAGAATCGATCTGGGAAGAAGTGCTCTTTGATGAGAAAGGAGACGTTGCCAACGGCAATCTTGCCGAATACCGGATGCCCACAGCGCTGGATATGCCCCCGGTAACTTCTGAACTCGTTGACAGCATCGATCCCAACGCCCCCTGGGGAGTAAAGGAAGTCGGTGAAGGAGCTACCACACCCACCATGGCTTGCCTGGCCAACGCCATCTACGATGCTATGGGGGTTCGCATAGAAAGCTTGCCGCTCACTTACGAAAAAGTCTGGCGCGCTTTAAAAGAAAAACGCGAAAAGGAAAAAGCATAAAAGCAACTATACCCAAAAGCACAATAAGCGCTTATTTTAAAAGAATAAGAAAAACTGTTTTTTGTGCCTAATACTCCGGAAATTACTCCAGCAGCGTGGTAAAGACAAAACGGCAAGTCGCGTCTTTACCACGCTTTTTTAAAACTGCTTCTGCACCATTAGATTCTCCTGTCCTGTACCTGGTTCCTTCAATTCTATGCCCCCCAAATTGTCCAATATGGTAAAAATGCATGGCTAGATTTTCAGCTAATTTGGCCGTTGACAAGTTTTGGATGCTTAAGTTATGGTTAAATTATTAAATATTAAAAATCTTTGCAAAAGTAAAGATGGGCTTATCTGAAGCACTGAACTGTAAAATTTAAGAAAGGAGGCATTTCCCTTTCACTGCAAGAGTATTAGAAAGCATTCTGAACCCGGTTTATCCGGAGGTTAGCATTGATAAAGGAGGTCGTAAATATGGATAATAACGTGTCCTGGGCCAATCCTGCCACCGCTGGGATCATAGGTTTATGTACGGTAGTCATTCCGTTATCGATATTAAACCTGGGATGGATCCCCCCCGAAAGCGCCCCCATTATTATCGGTTGGCTGTTGTTTGGAGGTTTGGTACAGGTAATTTGCGGCATTATCGAGTTTAAAAGAGGAGGGCTTCTTTTTGCCACCCCGCTTTTAGTGTTTGGACTGATGCTATGTATAACGCCCGCATTCGGCGAAATTGTCAAAATATGGATTAAGGGTTCCGCAGTCCCCCCGGCGGTAACCGGGGTTGGCTTTTTGGTCGTTGCCGTTTATGTAGCAGCTTTTTTTGTGGCCACCGGGCTGGTGAGCTGGTTCCTTTTTACCCTCTGCCTCTTGCTCGATCTGGGTTTATGGTTCGTTGGGTTAACTGATGCAGGAGTATTAAGCTCAGGGGCAGGAACATTTGGCTGGTATTGTCTTCTTATCTTTGCTACCGGAATGCTGTACATGGCCTGCGCTCTTTTTCTAAATGAAATGTTTGGCCAACAGGTGCTCCCCATCGGTGCTCCATTATTTAAAAAGGATGCCCGGCCGGAAGCA
>JAAYOY010000077.1 GCA_012520035.1 Bacillota bacterium | reverse complement strand
TATCCATAAATCTTTCATTTTCCCTGTTTTCTTCGGGGATTACGATCCAGGCGATAATATATGCCAGAACCCCGCCGCCACCGGCAAAAATTGATATAACCCAGAGTAATCGAACAAGAACAACGTCCACATTAAAGTATTCGGCCAGCCCCCCGGCCACACCGGCGATGACCCTGTACTTTTGGGAGCGATAAATACGATTTTTCAAATCTAGACCTCCTCTCTAAAATAATTTAACTGATATTCCCTATTATCTTAAATTATATTCCCCGGGTAATAACAGGGCTATTACCACTCTGCCCGGCCCTGCCAACGCATCCCGGAATGCTTAAACAGTTCACTTATATATTTTTGCAGCACAGCTTATTCTACTAAATAATTTCTCCCTGAAGCCCAGGAAAATACGCCTTCTCTCCTGTAAAAACTCCTATTATTATGAATTATACATGATTATATTCCATTTTCCCTACCGGGGTAAAAATATTTTAAGGGTGAAACAAAAATATATAATTGCATTCTTTCTTCTTCTATAATATGATATTGATATTGCAAAAAACCTGTAAAGTGAGCTGTTTTATGATGTTCAAAACAATGCTTTTCGACCTTGACGGCACATTGCTCAATATAAATATGGATACATTTCTACCGGGGTACTTTAAAATCCTAACCGAAAGGTTTGTCAGGCAGATCAAGCCGGAAGAATTTATTAAACACCTGTACCACTGCACACATGCAATGATTGAAAATAAAGACCCCCGGCGGACTAACCAGGAAGTGTTTATGCAGGAATTTATCCCGCGCATCGGTTTACCTCCAGAAGAACTACAATCAATTTTAATAGATTTTTATACCAATGATTTCGGTAGTTTGGAAAATTATACGCGGCAAGAACCGGTTGCACAAGAAATTGTTGAACTCTGTTATAATAAAGGCCTGGAGATGGTTATAGCTAGCAACCCGGTATTCCCGCTTTTGGCAATGAAACACCGCCTGAGGTGGGCAGGGCTTGCAGATTATCCCTACCGCCTGATTACCGCCTACGAAAATATGCACTTTTGCAAACCTCACCGTGAATACTATGAGGAAATCCTGCATTTAATTAACCGGCAGGCGTCGGAGTGCTTGATGATCGGCAACGACATTGAGGAAGACCTGGCTGCTGAAAAAGCAGGAATAAAGACCTATCTGCTAAAGGACCACCTGCTCGACAAACGGAAAGAAAAAACGCCTTATAACGCTGATTACCAGGGTTATCTTGAAGATCTATATAATTTTATCAAAACAATGTTCTGATAGGAAAAACTATGGAATGGTTTGATACAACACTTATCGGCTTCATCGCAGGAACGTTAGGAACCGGCCTGGGAGGAATATTATCCTTTTTTATTTTAAAACCATCTAACAAGGCGCTGGGTACAATGCTGGGCGTCGCAGCAGGTATTATGCTCTCCGTTGTTTTTATGGAGCTGCTCGCCGAAGCGACAAATACCAGCTATCCCTGGACAATTCTGGGGCTGCTTGCAGGCATTATTGCTTTTCTTTTTCTTGATAACTTCTTCCCCCATACACATTTTGTTACCGAAGAAGTAAGGACAGGCCGTTTTCTAAAAAAAGGCATTTTAATTGCCACGGGTATCGCCCTGCACAATATATCTGAAGGCATCGCCATAGGTGCCGGTTTTGCAGCCTCAACCGGCATGGGTATCACACTTGCTGTTTTGATCTCCCTGCACAATGTTCCCGAAGGGCTGGCCGTTGCCATTCCCCTGAATATTGGGGGTATGGGAAGGGCAAGAGTGTTCGGAGTCACATTGTTGGCCGGTTTGCCAATGGGACTAGGCGCACTGCTGGGAGCGGCAACGGGCAATATCTCCGCCGGATTTCTTGCTCTATCCCTGGGCTTCGCCGCCGGAGCCATGCTTTATATCGTCTTCGACGAACTGATTCCTGATGTTCTGGAGGTAGCAGATAACCATACCGCCATCTGGGGAATAACAGCCGGCATTCTAATCGGCATGACGATGGTCTTATATCTATAGTAGTATCTCCAGGGGTAACAAAGAAAAAAGCCTGCGCTGTTTTCCCCCGTCAGGTTTCTTAAATCCATGATTCATAAATCCAGGACTCCCGGTTTATTGCTTAACTTAATACGAAATTATTATTAGATTTCCCAGAACCTTCCCCATACATAAACAATATGGTATAATACGATAAGTCTGAAATATCAGACGGGGGCAGGCGATATACCTGTTCTTTAATGAGTACCGCGGTAATAAAATTAGAGCGCAGGCTGTGCATCGAAACAAAGCATGGGAGGGATATTTGCGTGAAGGGAAAGGGTATTATAGTATTTTTATTACTTGGTGTACTATTTATGATGTCTCTGTTTTTGCGATCGAGTCCTGCGGTAATCGCCAACGACTTGATGGACGAATTTTCCATCTTACCGGTGACAATGGGGTTGATGGCCTCTGTTTATTTCTGGGCATACGGGCTTGTACAAATACCCGTTGGTTACCTGTCAGACAGGATTGGGGTTCGTAATACCGTAGCTATCTTTGCCCTGCTCGGTGTTGTCGGAAGCATATGCTTTGCTTTCGCACAAAACGTGCAAATGGCAATCTGGACCAGGTTGATTTTTGGTATCGGCACCGCCGGAATTTGGGTTCCCGCTTTAAAATATCTCTCCGTCACTTATAATCCGGGAGAGTTCGCCAGCCTCACCAGTATATTGAGTTCTATCGGCAGCTGCGGCATGATCCTCTCCTCTTTTCCCCTGGCGGTATTAGTTGAACGGACAAACTGGAGATTCCCTTTTATCTTGGCCGGCATTATTCTTCTTTTCCTGGTTATCTGTGCCTGGAGGCTGATCCCTGCAAAAACAGTCGTCCCGGATACAGGTAATAACGAACCCGATAATAACGAACAAGGCAGGGTAAAAAGTAGAATATCAATAAAGGATTATGTTAAAAGAAACTATAAGCTCTTTTTCTTTTTTATATGGGCATTTTTAATCTATGGGTCAATCTTCAGTTTCCAGGGTTTATGGGGCGTCCCGTACTTAGAGGACGTTTTTTCGATAAGTCGACAGTCTGCCGGAGTTATGGCAATGTTTTTACCTGTGGGTATCATACTGGGGGGGCCTTTTTGGGGTCTTTTTTCGGATCGTTACTTTAAGGCAAGAAAGCCTGTTCTTCTCCTGGGTACAATCGGATTCCTGGCTGCGATCATCGCCTTCATCTTTATAAAGAATTATCCCGGTGTAATAATATTTTCCTTGATTTATTTCTTTTACGGCTTTTTTGGCGTTGTTTTTCTTATAAATTTAACAAGCGTAAAGGAGTACCTGCCGCTGGAAATCACCGGCACCGTCATGGGCATTTTAAACACACTGATGATCATGAGTGTAGGCTTTTACCAGAATGTAACGGGTTATTATCTCAATTATTTTTTCAACCTGACCAATACGGCAACCGCCTATCAAAATATCTTCATAATTTATGGCCTCAGTGCTGTCATTGCCTTTGTAATGGTATTACTGATGCCCGAAACCTTCAAAGAATAGGGAGTCAGGCTTGCATTGGCGAAATATAAAATAAAAAAAGAGGGCATTTAATGCAATTAATACAGCAATTCCCCGGGTAAAAAGATAATGCTTGGTTTTATGCCGAAAAAATATCATGCCCAGATATATCCCTGTTGCTCCACCAAGCAAAGCAAGAATAAAAAAACTTCTTTCAGGAACCCTCCATTGATGATGTATAGCCCTTTTCTTATCAATTTTAATAAAAAAGAAGCTTATAATATTTAAGGCTATAAAAAAAAGCATCAACAACAGATCAAAATCTTTTATGAGTTCAAGAGAAAAATTGCGCAACCTGATCTCCTTCCTATATGCAGATTGTTAAGGCAGACATTATCGCGGGTCATGATACTTATAATCTCTTTTTCTCTTTTTGTTCCTCATATTTTTATACTTTTCCCGTTTCCACGAAGGTACTGCTCCTCCAATAAAACTCTTGGGGGTTTTTTTCTTAAAAGAAGCTTCTTCCTTTAAATGTATTTGCGTCTGTGAGTAATCAGGTTCTTTTGTAAGGATTTTCAGTGCCGCCGAAAGAAGAGTTACTGAATCATTTTCTTGCAGCAGCGTCTCCGCCAGCTTCTTATATTGATGGATAGCGCCCTCCTCAGCAACACGCATTAATCGCTCCACAGTTTCCTGCTGCAATTCCTTTACCGCTTCATTTACTGTAGGAACCTCCTGACGAACGATTTTTCTTTTTATCATTTGTTCAATTAATCTTAGCTGGCCCATCTCCCTGGGTGTTACAAAGGTTATTGCCACACCCGCTTTCCCCAAACGCCCTGTACGCCCAATACGATGGACATAGCCTTCCGGGTCCTGGGGAATATCATAGTTATAGATATGACTAATATCGTCAATATCCAGGCCCCGGGCAGCAACATCTGTCGCAACCAGTATTTCCGTATTTCCCCTTTTAAAGCTTTCCATTACACTGTCTCTTTTCGCCTGGTTAAGATCCCCATGGATCCCTTTGGCAGAATATCCCCTCCTGTTTAAAGCCTCGCTAAGCTCATCCACCCGCTTCTTCGTCCTTCCAAAAACAATGGCCAGCTTGGGGGATTGCATATCCAAAACCCGGCAAAGCACATCAAATTTCCGTTTTTCCTGGACCTCCAGAAAAAATTGTTCCGTATTAGAAACCGTAGCTTCTTTCGCTTTAACCTGGACTAATTGGGGATTCTTCATAAACCGCCGGGCCAAATCCTGAATTGGTCTGGGCATAGTTGCGGAAAAAAGCATTGTCTGGCGTTCATGCGGAACATCTTGTAAAATAGTTTTTATATCATCAATAAAACCCATATTAAGCATTTCATCAGCTTCATCGAGAATTACCATAGACACGCTTTCCAGCCGTATCGTTTTTCTCCTCATATGATCTATTAAACGCCCGGGTGTTCCTACAATAATCTGCGGCCTGTTCTTAAGGGACCTGATCTGCCGGTTTATATCCTGCCCTCCATAGATAGGCAAAGCGCGAATTCCTTTTACCTGCCCTATAGTATTTAATTCCTCTGCTACCTGAACAGCCAATTCACGGGTAGGCGCAACTACAAGGCCTTTCACCTTTTCCGTTTCCCGATCGATTTTCTCTATCAGCGGGATGCCAAAGGCTGCAGTTTTACCCGTTCCTGTCTGAGACTGCCCGATAATATCCCGACCGGCCATTGCTAAAGGAATAGCCTGTTCCTGGATGGGAGTAGCAGCTTCAAAACCCATTTGCGAGATAGCTTTTAAAACGGGCTGGCTCAATCCCAGTTTTTCGAAAAAAATCATATACCTTAAATTCCCCTTTTCCTTTTACAAATTTATTATTACTCAATATAGTTCCTCATTTTGCACTTAAAAAATCACAAGCTTGATGGGACAAAAAAACATTTCCGGAAATACCGGAAATGCCCTTAATTCCCTTCTATTTGATTACTTTTCATACAACAAATATAACTCTATCATAAAACAAATGAAACTGCAAACATTATTTTGGCAGATATTTTCATTCATTACAGTTTTAGTAGAGGGCTGAAACCGGGCAGGCTTCTACGCAAAGGCCGCATTCGGTGCAAGGAGAATCGGCCAGGGGGATATCTCCAAAAGTTGTTACTGCGCGCCTCAACCCGCGGCGTGAAAAGCCGAGGGCGCCCACCTTGGCGATATTGTGACAGATCCATACACAGCGCCCGCAGAGCACGCATTTGCTGCGGTCAAAGACAAAGGTTTTCGGGCTATCATCAATCTCTGTCCCGTATTCAAGAGGCTTGTAACGCTTTACCCTGAGTTTCAGTCGTCTTTCCTTAGCGATCCTTTGCAGCTCACAAGAACCGTTTCCCGGACAGCTGCTGCATTCCAGGCGGTGGTGTGATAACAATAATTCGAATGCAGTTTGAACCAGGCGGTCTACCCGCGGCGACCTGGTTTTTACCACCATTCCTTCCCTTACAGGCAGGGTGCAGGATGTTACAGGAGCCGCAAAACCCTCGACTTCGACAAAGCAAAGGCGGCAGCTGGCGGAAGGCCGGCTGTTTTCTTTGATTGCACAGAGGTTGGGTATATAAATACCGTTTTGGAGGGCGACCCATAGCAATCTTTCACCCTCGGGAGCTGTTATTTTGCGTCCGTCTATGGTTATAGTGATCATTTTGCTCATTACTGATTACCTTCTTTCTCCTTCAACAGTTCCGGAGGGGACAGCTTGATTACCGCGTTATACTCCGGCGGGCATGCTTTTAAGCAGTTGTTGCATTTAACACACTTCTCCTGGTTAATGGCTTTAAGCCCGTCCTCTCGCGTATATACCGCTTCCGTTGGGCAGCTGCCCACGCATACGTTGCAAAGCTTGCTGCATTTCTCCGGGGCGATATAGAAAACGATCAGCTCCGGGCACATGCGCGCCGGGCAGACTCGTTCATTAATATGCGCCTCATACTCGTCCCTGAAGTATCTTAAAGTGGTCAACACCGGGTTAGGAGCGGTTTTCCCCAGGTTGCAAAGGGATCCGGCCTTTATATCCTCAGCAAGCTCGCGCAGGGTTTCAAGATGCTCCGGTTTCCCTTCCCCTTTCGTTATATCGGTCAGCAGATCCAGCATCTGCCTGGTTCCCAGCCGGCAGAAGGTGCATTTACCGCACGATTCATGCTGCGTAAATTCCAGAAAGAAACGCGCCACCGCCACCATGCAGTCATCCTCGTCCATCACTACCAGCCCACCGGAGCCCATTATCGCCCCGGCTTCCTGCAGCGAATCGAAATCAATGGGGAGATCGAGGGCTGATTCAGGCAAACAACCTCCCGAAGGACCGCCTATCTGCACCGCTTTAAACCCTTTTTCCCCGGGGGTACCCTCTCCCACATCAAAAATGACATTGCGAAGGGTTGTCCCCATAGGAACTTCAACCAGACCGGTGCAGGATACTTTACCGACAAGGGAGAATACCGCTGTTCCCGGGCTTTCCGGTGTGCCGGTACTCTTAAACCAGTCAGCTCCCTTTCTTATAACCGGCGGAACATAACAAAAGGTCTTTACATTGTTTAATACAGTAGGTTTGTCGTGAAAACCGGAGACGGCAGGGTGAGGAGGCCGCTGGCGCGGAATACCCATTTTACCCTCCATTGAACTGATCAGCGCTGTCTCCTCTCCACAGACAAAAGCCCCCGAACCTTCAAATACTTCCAGATCAAAACCAAATTCACTTCCCATAACCCGGCTCCCCAGCAGCCCTTTTCCCCGGGCCTGCTGAATAGCCTTTTTAACCTGCATAATTGCCTGGGGGTATTCGGCGCGAATATAGAGGTAGCCCCTGGAAGCTCCCACGGCATAAGCGCAGATGATCATCCCCTCAATTACCTGGTGCGGGTTTGATTCCAGGATGTTGCGGTCCATAAAAGCCCCGGGGTCTCCCTCATCTCCATTACAGATGACATATTTCGGCTCACCTTCAGCCATCCTGCAAGTCTCCCATTTTATGCCGGTAGGAAAGCCTGCACCCCCGCGTCCCCGCAGCATGGAATCCTTCATCTCGCTGATTATTTCTTCCGGCCGCATCCGGAGAGCTTTTGCCAGGGCGGCATAACCCTCCCGCGCAATGTAATGATCGATATCGCCGGGGTCGATAAATCCGCAGTGTTCAAGGATAATCTTTTCTTCGTAAACACCCCGTGGAAAGTCGCTGAAGGTAGGAAAATAATCGTTGGCCTCCAGCGCCACCAGGGCGTATTCATAGCAAGGATCTTCTCCCATCAAGAAGTCTTCCACCAGGCGATTCGCCAGCCCTTCGTCCACATAACCGTAGCAGATGGATGGAAAACCCGGTTTGGAGATAACAGCCAGGGGCTCAGCATAACAATAGCCCATACAACCGACTTCTATCACCCGGACATCCAGATTATTGTTTTTAATCGCTTGCTCAAAGGCTTCTTTAACTTTTTCGGCGCCGGCGGCCTTGCCGCAGCTGGCTGTACCGATCCAGACCACAGGCTTTTCTCTCAGGGTTTCTATTTTGGCATCCGCTTCGGATTTGATCTTAGCATAATATTCTTCGATTAACGCTGAATTCATGAATTATGTTCCCCTTCCTTCTGCGGCTCCTCTCTGTCAGACTGCTCCAACTCTTTCCGCCCTTCTTTCCCCTGCCCTGTTTCCATCTCCTTTTTCCCACCGTTTGTTTCAAAGGAAAGGATAATTCCATCCACGCGTGTCGGCGTAACACTTCTTTCAACTTTATCATCTACAACAACTACCGGAGCCATGGCACAGCACCCGACGCAGGCAACCCGTTCCAGGCTATATTTTCGATCCGGGCTCGTCTCCCCTTCTTTGATATTCAACCTTCTCTCAAACGATTCCATGGCAATGTTGCCCCCGGCCATATAGCAAGCGGTGCCCATACACACTTTTATTTGATGTTCCCCGGGAGGGTTCAAGCGAAACTGGTTATAAAAAGTGGCCGGGCCAAAAACATCTACGGCCGGAATATTAAGCGCCTGCGCAATTTTTTCCATCGCCGGCAAAGGTAAATAACCCAGTTTGGCCTGAACCTTCTGTAGAATGGGAATAAGGTTTTCCGGTTTTGACTGAAATTCATCAACAATATCTTGAAGTTCATTGGAAATAATCTCTTTTTCGCTTTCCAAAAGCTTCAACAAAGACAACTCCTTTTTAATTAAGAATTCTATGATATTTTTCTTTATTATAATTTTTGCCTCCCCATCATTATAACTTCCATCTTCTTTTCCATCAAGGCTGATAATAATTATTGCTCAATTCTTAATTTATTACTAAAACCGGTTTCCAGGGAAAATAATAATCTTTTTCAATACAACAAAAAATACCGCTGAAAAAATTTCTAAAGATCCCCCGAAAAATTAAAAAAGCAGGCAAAATATCCTGCCCGTCTCTTTACTCCCGCTCTAAAAAAATCTGGCTAAAATCACCTGCTCTACAGAGGAAAAATACTTTATTTATGGAAATTATAACAGGTTAGCTCTACATCTGACAACCAACCTGATAACGGAGGAATCAAAAAATGGCCAGAGTACCAAAGAACACAGGAATTCTAATTGTCCTGCTGATCATCGGAAGCATATTTGGAACATTTATCGGGGAAATATTAAAAGACTATTTACCTTTTTTAAATTACAGCCAGTCCATCGGTTTAAATC
>JAAYOY010000076.1 GCA_012520035.1 Bacillota bacterium | reverse complement strand
GGCGGCTTCCCTGGTAAGGGAACTCCCTTCCAGTATTTTGGTAATAAACGGTGTGTTATTTACAAAAAAGGGGTTGCTTTCATCTTTTGACCCCAGGCCGAGGCCATCAATAAAAATAAATATAATTGACATTGGAAAATCTCCCTGGGGATATGCCCTGAGTTCCGCTACTCGAGTTAAAGATTACTTTGTAGCATCCTATGTTTGCTGCACACCTAATGGACAACAATGGGGACATTTCTCTAATATGGAGATATGTCCCCAAACCTTAACCCTTTCGCCTTTGAACTGTTAAATTGCATTTGGTGCAGAAAACCCTTCACTATCTACGTTAATATTTTTGTTTCACTGTTAATAGAAAAATATATTGTTAACAGGACAATAATGATTGGAATTAAACACTACGGGTTAGTGTCAGGGCATTTTATCAAGCGTTACTTCCAGTTCTAATTGTCTTTTTTCCCTGTATACTGTTAAGGTTACTTTTTGACCAACTTTATACCGGTAAATCAATTGCTGCAGTTCTGAAATATTGGTAACGCTATCCCCCTCAAGGGCAACAATAATATCCATCGGCTCCAGCCCCGCCCTTTCAGCAGGGCTTCCTGCTACTATTTCCATTACTATAACGCCGTAATCAACATCAAGCCCCAGCTGCCTTGCTTCCAGGCGTGTTAAATTTCTTGTAGAGATACCGATCCAGGGCCTGATTACCCTCCCATTTTCAATGAGATCTTCCGCTATCTCCCTCACTGTATTACTTGGAATTGCAAAACCCATTCCTTCAACACCGGTTATTTTAATTTTTGCCGTATTAATTCCGATTAACTTCCCATTGATATTAACCAGCGCACCGCCGCTATTGCCATCATTAATCGCAGCATCTGTCTGGATAAAGGTAAATTTTTGCCCCTGGATTGTGATAGAACGCTCACGGGCACTGACCACTCCCAGGGTTACGGACTGCTGAAAATCCAGCCCCAGCGGGTTACCAATGGCAATAGCAGGTTCACCGACACGCAATTTTTCTGAATTAGCAAATTCCGCGGCTGGAAGGCCTGTTTTGTCAATTTTGATCACGGCCAAATCTGTCGGAGGATCCGCCCCGATAATCGTTGCGGTGAATTCCTCTCCGGAGCCAAGGGTAACAACAAGCTCCTCTGCATTTTCAATAACATGATAGTTTGTAACAATATAACCGTCACTTCTGATAATAACCCCTGATCCGGTTGCCCTCTCCCGAAGGCTGCTTTGCCCCCAAAAATCAAATACAATCCCATAATTGCTTATCCCAACTACAGAAGGAGTCGCCTTTTCCACAGCATCAACCACAGCTAAATAATACTGAGCGGTTTCCGGAAAAGAATCGTCTTCTTTCTCCCGAATTTCTTCTCCGGGCAAAGGAGCAAGTGGATTCTCATTATTTTCTTCTGCCCGCAGGTTTTTCATAAAAGAATTAAAAAACAATACAGCAAAAAACAGCGCCAAAATAATTCCTACAACAAAAACGGTTCTCCTAATGGGAGAATGCCTTCTTGGCTCTTCATTAAAATCATCATAAAAACTCATTATTAAACACCGTCCCTGATGATGAAAAATAGATTATTGGTTAGAAAATTTTTTAAACCTAATATCTTTTTAAACCTAATATATATATCATATATATATCCAATTAACCGCTTAAATTTTCTTTACCTCGCAGATGACAGGTATCATTAAACAACCGCATGCGCTTTTTCCTTTTAAAATCTCCTTCAAGAATTGTAAGGGAAGCAGGACTAAAAGAAAAGGGCCAATTTTTTCCTGGATCATAACCCAAAAAATATAGAGTAAAAGCCTGTAAAAAGCGGCCATGGCTTACAACGATTACCGGCAAGGATTTTGAATTTCTTTTTTCAAAAGCAGACAAAAACCGGTAAAATACTTTAACCCGTCTGAAAAGGGCCTGCATTCCTTCCGCTCCAGGAACTTCCGCATGATGAAAATCCTGCTCAAGCTGACTTAATAGCAAAGGATATCTTTCACCGATCTCTTTTCTGGTAAGGCCTTGTATAATCCCCCAGTCGTATTCCTGCAATAAAGGAGAATAAACAGGTAGCGGAGCTCTTATCTGAGAAGCGATAATATGCGATGTTTCTTTAGCACGGGTTAAATTGCTGCTGAAAAACGCATAAAAAGACCGGTTTCTTATTCGACGGGCAAGCAAGTATACTTCTTTTTTGCCCAACAGGCTCAAGGGGAAATCCAGCCTTCCCTGTATTCTGCCTTCCAGGTTGGCATCCGTAACGCCATGGCGTATAAGCCAGAGTTCCATTTCATCACCACAAGTGCTAAACATACTATGCCAAAATGCAACAAAATATTGCCCGGGAAATATTTTTTCTACTTTTGTTGCGTGTGCTCTATTGTTGTCTGCGCTCAATATTTACCCCAAGCAACTTAAAGCGTTCCTCTATTTTTTCGTATCCCCTGTCAATATGCTCTACGCCCTCAAGACGAGTCTCCCCTTTAGAAATCAGCCCGGCGATAATAAATGCCGCTCCTCCTCTTAAATCTAAAGCTTTTACCGGAGCACCACTTAATTCATGCCCCCCCTCAATAATTGCCGTCCTGCCACCTAGCTTAATCTTTGCACCCATCTTCCTTAGTTCACATAAATGATTAAAACGCTCTTCAAATACATTCTCAGTTACAAAACTTGTACCGTCGGCTTGAGTTAACAGCACTATCATTGGAGCCTGCAGATCCGTTGGAAAACCGGGATAGGGAAAGGTTTTAACATCCGCCGGAGATAACCTGCTGTTTCCTTTAACTCTTACCCAATCGGGCCCCACTTCAACTTCATTACCCACTTCCCTTAATTTGGCAATAACCGAATCAAGATGCTTGGGTATCACATCTGCCACAAGTGCCTCCCCCCGTGTAGCGGCAGCAGCAATCATAAATGTTCCTGCTTCAATACGATCGGGGATTACGCTGTGCTCGGCCCGGCCAAGCTCCTGCACCCCTTGAATCTTGATGACATCGGTACCTGTACCAACAACCTGTGCCCCCATTGCATTTAAGAAGTTGGCCACATCTACAATCTCGGGTTCCCTGGCAGCATTTTCTATTACTGTCTTCCCTTCAGCGCGGGCAGCAGCCAGCATGATATTGATCGTAGCTCCAACGCTAACTACATCTAGATATATATGCGTACCAATTAATTTCTTGGCCTTAATTTTCACTATACCATGCTTTAGTTCAACCTCTGCTCCTAGAGCCGTAAAACCCTTAACATGCTGATCGATAGGGCGCGGACCCAAATTACACCCCCCGGGCATAGGGATCTCTACCTGTCCAAAACGGCCCAGCAATGAACCCATGAAATAGTAGGAAGCACGAAACTTATTTACGATCGAAGGAGGCGGACAAAAGCTGTTTACCCCCGAAGAATCAATGCTAATAGAACGTTTACCGGTGCAGGTTACAACAGCACCAAGAGATTTCAATATTTGAATTATTTTATCAATATCGGTTATTTTTGGTAAATTGTCAACTTCCACAGTTTCCCGGGTGAGTAACGCTGCCGGCAATATGGCCACTGCAGCATTTTTTGCACCGTTTACCTTGATTGTTCCATTAATTTGTTGTTTACCTTTTAGTAGCAGATATTCCACTAAATTGTGCCTCCTTAAGAATCCTCTTCTGACAATAATCTTTTTATTCTGCTGCTATATTCAGGTTTAGAAAATAATTACCTTTCCAAATTGCCCGTGAAAGCGTTAATATAATATACTTCGCCATTATCAAGGCGAATCCTCCATACGGGAGGAATTTCCCACCGTTCAGCATCATATTCCTGGCTGTAGTAGCCCAGCGAAAAATCAATAATTCCGGTTTCCAGAGCTCCTCCCTTATATGCATCTATTAAACGCAACAGCGCTGTTGTGGGGGGTATGACTTCCCGCTTTTGTTCGGCAAAACCAACAGGTTCAAGGCAATATAGATAACACCCCTCCGGTTCAAGCCCGCGCATAAAAAGCTGAAAATACCCTGCATAAAGCGGAAAACCGTCATATTCCTGCCTGAAATTCAACACTGGCCCTTTTTGGCTCTTCTGAGTATAATCATAAATAAAACTGCTCAAGAATGAAATACCTTGAATACTTTCCTGCGCCGATTGCACTATTCCTTCCATACTATTTTTGTTACTATTATTGTTATTTCTATAATGGGAATCGCTTTCCCCTGTAGTTTTAATTGATACGGGACCTTCCTTGCGTACAATCATCTCGTATTTCCCGAGGGTATATTTCGTAAAACCTCTTTCCCCATCTTCCTCTTCGCCGAAGGCCTCCTCAACAGCAGAAATACCCACATTATTCAGACCTCCAAATAACTTCCACAATTCACCAATAATATCTTCGACTTGAAACTGAAAAGGTTCTACAACCAGGTGAGCAACCTGCATGCCACCTTTTGGCAGTGGAACATCAAGGGAAAGGTTTACTTCATGAAGGGCTATCTCAAGGCGTGATAATTCTTCGTTTCGGCCAAAGGAACCCAGTCTGCCTCTTCCTTCATCTTCCATTATCTGATATAACAGGAAAATATTGAGAAATAAAAATGTTATAATTAGTACTGTTTTAGCCTTGGATAGATCCACAAAATCACCTCCACAAAAACCCATTAGCCTTCTATCTGTAAATCGTCATTAGGTCTGCATCCATTCGGTAAATGTATTTTCAAGGGGCTATTATAAATCACAGCGGATCCAGGGTAACCCAGTGAAGATATTTTTTCTCCATTCCTTGAAAATGTACCGACCATGCAGGTATAGCCTTTTCAACTTTTTCTGCAGGGGGTATATAATAAACAGGTTCCAGTGCCAACAAAACAGGAGTATTTTCTTTGAAATATTGCTCATTTAGCGATATTACCTGATAAAGTGCTTCTTCGTAAGGGCGAAACGGCATTTCACCTGGGATATCTTCTTCGGCAAGATAGATATTTCTCCGGTAAAATAATACTCCCTGATTATTTATCTCCATTTCGCAACCTATTTGCTCACCTTCGAAGGCCAATCCTTTATGATTTGTCCCCCACAACAACCTATAGCCCCTGCCCCTGCCCCTGTTTTCAGCCTCTTCTAAATATGCTCCCGAAGGCCATCCCCCATACAGGCTCAAACTCTCCGCACCTTTTTGTAGTACAAGGCTATAAGAGATGTTGCCCAGGTTTCTATCCAGCCTTGGAAATGAAAATTCCACTAAACCCGATGGATAAATGCGGAGTCCTTTTTCCCCGTCAGTATAGTACAAGGCTCCATCCCGCTCTTCAATAAGCCTCGCCAGGGATAAATCAATAAAAAAGGCCCTTACAAGCTGTTCGCGATCGATCTTTTCTTCTTTCAATCTAACTTCGGCAACCCGGATTTCTCCTTCAGGGACGAATATTTCCCCCCTGGTTTCTATTTCCCAGCTCAATTGTTGTTCATTACTATCTTTTATATCTCCGCCATCCCCCGGGGCTATTCCAATATCATCCGCTTCCTTTTCATCTCCCTCACCTGCTTCATTCTTTACGCCGTCTTTATTATCCTCATCACGGGGTAAAGCCAGTTCAATCGCCGGTGGCAATAACTTATGGGGGTTATCTAACACAGGTAACAAAACCCTCTGCAAATCTTCGGTCCGGCCCAGGGGTAAAAGGAAATTTTCCTCCCCAACAAAAATAACATATACCAACTCCTCATCCCAAAGGAACACAGCTCCTTCGAAGGTTATATCCTCAAAAACAGATGTACCTGTCATAAACATCAGTGGCATGGACGGTTCAAAATTATAAACAAGCCTGGATGAAAATGTCGCCGTTAAACCCTCCAGATCACTTTTACTGATATTTTTCGCATTATTAAGCTCAACATTTTCTTTTATTATATTTAAACTCTTGCTCCACAGCCGGTCAAATCCCCTGCTGCCACGGCGGTAAAGGTGTATGCCACGGTCATTATCATAGAAAATAATCTGTGCAGGCTGAATAATCCTGGAAGAAACAGGCGGTGCGGTAAAAAAGACCTCCTCATAGTGGGGCTCCGATTCTTTTTCCAGGGGAGGCTGGCCAAACCAAAGCCTGTACGTTAAAAACATACTTGATACAATCAAGAACACAAGCATTCCACTCTTGATTTTTTCAAACAAAATGCACAACCCCCTTAAGTCTCCTGCAGGGGAAGGCTGAATGTAACCTCGGTCCCCTTTTCCAATTCACTTTTTAAATATATGGAACCTCCATGCGCCTCAACAATTTGCTTGGCAATGGGCAAACCCAACCCGGTACCACCTGAATCCCTTGATCTTGTCTTATCCACCCGATAAAATCTTTCAAAAACTCTATCCACTTCTTTCGCAGGTATTCCTATTCCCGTATCTTTTACGGTTATCCATACAAAATTGTATTTGGTTAAAACGCTAACTTTGATCTCGCCGCCTTTTGGAGTATATTTGATCGCGTTATCAAGCAGATTAAGCAGCACCTGACGGATTTTATCCTTGTTAAGCAATACTATAATCTTTCTCTCGGGCAAGAGATCGTGCAGGTAAATTTCTTTAGTCCGGCACTCCAGCTCTACTTGAGCCAATACTTCATTTATCAGCGAGATTACATCGGACTTTTCCCTCAGCCAATTTGTTTCCTGGTAATCCATTTGTGAAAGGACCAGCAGATCCTTTACCAGTTTTACCATGCGGTCAGTTTCTTTATCTACTACTTCCAGAAAACGCAAGCGCACTCCCGGATCATCCTGTGCACCGTTTAGAAGGGTTTCTACATAATTTTTAATGGTTGTTAACGGCGTTCTTAATTCATGAGAAACATTGGCTACAAATTCCTGTTGCAGGCGGGAAAGAATTCTTTCTCTGGTAACATCATGCAGTACAACCAGCATACCCTGGGGATTACCGTCCTCCTTAAAGGGTGCAAAGTAAACTTGCAATGTTTTTCCCTCATCGCCTCCCACCTGCACCTCCTTAATTGAAGGGCTGGTCTGCTGAAGAAGCCGGGATAATTCTTCGGAGTCAATTATGTTGCTGAGGATTTCTTCCCCCGGCGATCCCAACTCCACCCGATAGTCCGATCGTTCTAAAAGCTGCCTTGCCGCAGGGTTCAGGTGAATTGCCTTTCCTTCCCTGTTCAAAGCTATAATACCATCGGTCATATAATTTAAAATCGCTTCAATCTTGTTTTTCTCCGAAGAAATTTCCTTCAATGTATCCTGGAGCCTGATCGTTAAAAAGTTGAACATTTTCCCCAGTTCTCCAATTTCATCATGGGAACGAACCTCAATTAGCTGGGAAAAGTCGCCCCCCGCCATGGCAGCTGCCCTGGATGTCACTTCCCTTATCGGAGAAGTAATTGTCCTGGCCAATAAAAAGCCGATCACCACGGCTATACCAAGCACAACTAACCAGCCGGTAATTAGCATAATCTTTATTTCCCTCAAAGTAAGGTAAATATGCTCCAAAGAGCCCCTCAAAATAACGACGCCGACCACCGAAGACGTGCTTTTAACGGGCAGAGCAATAAAATAATACCGCTTTCCGGTTTCCGGATCAGCCCGGACCGCTTCAACTCTATTACCGCTAAGGGCCAGAAGGATATCATCTTGAATCACGCGCTCTCCCAGCAAAGAAAAAGATCTCTGCTCCGGCCCGGCCAGCAAACGTCCGTGACGATCAAGGACCATGGTTTCAGTCCCCTGCACGCTTCCGCCAAATTCAGCTATGAGCGCCGGGATAAGTTCACTCTGCTCCTCTTCAACCAGATAACGGCGTATAAAACTGCCCAGGAGCTCCCCCTGCGCGATCTGGCTGCTTGCGTAATTACGCAGATAATAATTTTCAAGGGATTTAACAAGATATACGCCGCTCAACTGCATGGCGAATAAAATTAACAGGGAATATAAAATTACTATTTTCCCCTGCATCCCCGATCGCATTAATCAGGCCTCCTTAAATAATAACCGGCACCTCTTTTTGTGCATAAGTAGGTCGGATTTCCGGGATCATCCTCAATTTTTTCCCTGAGGCGTCTTACAGTAACATCTACGGTCCTTACATCACCAATAAAATCGTAACCCCATACTTCATCCAAAAGTTTCCCCCGGCTAAAAACATAACCTGCATTTTTCAGCAAGAAAGCCAGTACTGTAAACTCCCTGTATGTAAGGTCGATCTGTTTTTCTCCCTTTTTGCATTCCATTTTCCCAAGATCCAGGGTTAAATCGCCACATCTTAAAATCTTCGGCGGATTGGCCTGCATTTTTACACGCCGGAGCGTGGCTTTAATCCTTGCTATAAGCTCTCTTACGCTAAAGGGTTTGGTAACATAATCATCTGCACCGAGCTCCAGTCCCAGGACCTTATCTACTTCTGTCTCCTTGGCTGTTAGCATAATAATCGGAACGTTCAATTTTTGACGTATTTTTTTACATACACTGAATCCATCAATAAGAGGAAGCATAATATCAAGCAAAATAATATCCGGCTGTTCTTGAAAAGCCAGGCGCAGCGCTTGCTCTCCATCATAGGCAACCAGTACTTGATAACCTTCTTCTTCCAGATTATATTTCAAAATATCGGCAATAGGTTTTTCATCATCAACAATAAGTATTTTCCCGTTCAATTGTTTCCCCCCCAGTGTTTATTAATTCGTTTACCCCATTTTAATCTCCTGCTATAAAAAAAAACGCGGCCGCAAAGACCACGTAATTCAAGATATATTATAAAGAGGGGGTCAACTTATATAAATGTTATCAGCTAAGTATTACAGGACTATTACACTTGTATATTTTTTTTGTAACAAAAAGGCTGTTTTCTCCCGAAAAGAAACAGCCTTTACAGTTGAAACGTTAAATTAGCTAAAAACAACCGCGTTTTCATATTTTTTCCCGCTTAAGGGCTGAAGAAATTCAATGGGTTCACAGTTGATCCGTACATTCCCCCTGTGCGTATTTCAAAATGAAGGTGTGGCCCGGTGCTTCTTCCGGTTGAGCCAACATATGCAATAACCTGCCCCTTATTAACCGCCTGCCCGTTCTTTACCAGGTTACTGGAGTTATGAGCATAACGGGTGTAGTAATGCCCGTGAAAAATTACTATAGAATTTCCGTAACCGCTCTCCCAGCCGGAAGATACAACCACCCCGCTATCGGAAGCCAAAACAGCCGTACCTGCAGGTGCAGCAATGTCTAAACCTGCATGGAATCCCCCGCTACGCCATCCATAACTGGAGGAGATCTTTCCTCCGCCGTTGACCGGCCAGATAAAACTTCCTGTACCTTTAGAGGGAATATTGGCTGTTCCGCTAGCAACCAGGCGATTTTTTGGTTCCTGAATCACAGACTCACCAATTACCTTCCGCTCTACCTCCTCACCATTTTCCCGGGTTATCTGATATACCACTTCCTTACGGCCAAAAACTCCTTCTTCAACCACCTTTGTTTGCGTTCTCCACATATTACTATCATAGATATACTCTGTTTTAAAGGGAATATTCTCCTCCTGTATCATACGTTCCACGGTAATAACATTAACCATCGGTTCCGGAACGATCAGGCTAATCTCATCCCCTTCTCTGATTAAATCACCGTCTATCTGCGGATTAGCCTCCTTAAGGTCATCCACGGAAAGATTGTAATTACTGGCAATCTCCCAGAGGGAATCACCCCTTGAGACAAGATAAATCTCTTTCCTGTCCGTTCCCCTCAAAAGGTAAGCAGCAACCGTCTCAACATCATAGAGCTCTTCAGGGTAAGCATAATATTCCCTGGAAGAAATCTTTTCTTCCATTTGAACTTCCTGTAAAGAAACTTTTGCGTCTTTAGTAACATAGGCAAACTGAACTAGTTCTATTACCTTCTCTACATCTTCATCCGTAGCAACCGGAAAGATATCCTTTCCATTTACAGTTATCATCCGGGAATCTACCTTATAGCTCAACATAAAGCGTAAATGAGAAAATAACTTTTCCTCGTTCTGTTCTTCCTGAGGTCGAAACACTTTTTCAATAGTAACAGATTCTACCGGCACTACAGGCCTTTCATAATAAGCTTCAGCTTCTTTCTGCAAAGCAATTAGCATTTCGTCCAGCTTTTCCTCTTCTTCCAACACCCCTATTTCTTCACCATCGACATAAACAGCATAGAAGTACCCCGTCTGTTGAATATAATACTGCAAAGCACCCCAGAGCGGAACAATACTGAAAAACATAAATAAAACGTAAGCATACCAGGGAGCAGTTGGATGCCCGGTATACTTCTTTTGTCCTTGAACCGGAAATTCCATAAAATCCCCCCTTAACGACACAAATCAAACGATTAACGCCGGAAAAGAATGTTATAAATTATTAAGTTTGTTAAGATCTCTTAATAATTTTATATAATTTCGTGTTCGGGAGGGAAAATCCTGCTAATTATAAAAAAAAATAAACTTTTTTTCTTAATTGCTGCCGCTGCAAAGAAATAATACATGAATTATAAAAAATTACTGCATTTTTGGCATAAAAAACTGTTGGCTAATGATATTTATCGATTCTTACAATAATTAAATCAAATATTAGATCTTTTTCGATATATCACCACGTCTTGTCTTTTTCCGCCTGATCATTTTACTGCTTCAGTATATGCATAACCAGTTTTTAATGTTCAATTGTCCGCAATTTTCTGGATAAAGTTAATATGAACAATATAAGGTAGAGGTAAAACAAGGGACAGATAAGGCCCCGGCACATTCCCCTATTTCTCTTCTTAGTGTTCCTGTCCCTTACTGTCCCTGTTTTCCCTGGTATGAAACGCTGACAAATTTATTTAAATGGTCTCTAAAGTAAAGTTCAATTTTTCCGGTAGGGCCGTTTCTCTGTTTGGCGATAACGATTTCTGTAATATGCTTTTTCTCTGTATCAGGATAATAGTAGTCATCCCTGTAAATAAAAGCAACCAGATCCGCATTTGCCTCAATACCGCCCGACTCCAGCAAATCGCTTAAAATTGGACGCTTATCGGGGCGTTGTTCTACCGCCCTGCTAAGCTGGGAAAGAGCTACTACCGGGCAGTTCAGTTCCTTGGCAAGCGCTTTTAGCGCGCGTGAAATGTTGGAAATTTCCTGCTGCCTGTTTTCTGCTTTTTCGTGCCCCCGCATCAACTGCAAGTAATCTACAAAAATTGCGGAAAGACCTTTCTCCATTTTCAGTCTGCGGGACTTGGCTCTCATCTCCATTACGGATATAGCTGCTGTATCGTCGATATATAAAGGTGCTTCGGAAAGTGGGCCAACCGCCTGTGTTAAGCGCGGCCATTCCTCGGAAGAAAGAAAACCCCGGCGCAATTTTTGCGAATCTATTTCTGCATATGCACAGAGAAGCCTCTGGGCCAGTTGTTCACGCGACATCTCAAGGCTGAAAAAAGCTACCGGTTTTTTTTCATTAACAACAATATGATGTGCTATATTCAATGCAAGTGTAGTCTTTCCCATACTGGGCCTGGCAGCAATGATAATAAGATCTGAATCCTGCAGTCCGGAAGTAATATTATCTAAATCAATAAATCCTGTCGAGAGGCCGGTAACACCGCTTCTTCTTTCGTAAAGCCTTTCCAGCCGCTCAAAAGTTTGTTCCAATGCATCCTTGAGATGAACAAAATTTTTACTGTCCTTACTTCTGGCAACTTCAAAGATTACCTTTTCTGCTTCATCTAAAAACTCCTCAATATTCTCCACGTATCCGTAGCATTTACCGATAATCTCCGTAGATGTGCGTATCAAACGGCGCAAAACGGATTTTTCCCTCACAATACCTGCATAGTAACCAGCATGCGCCGCTGTAGGGGTCATATTTGCCAGGGAGGCAAGATATACTGCGCCTCCCACTTTATCCAGTAAACCGCGACTTTGCAGCTCTTCGCATACTGTTACCAGATCTACGGGTTCCCCTTTGTTGGAAAGCGCCATAATCGATTCAAATATTTTCTGGTGTACTTCCCGGTAAAAATCTTCGGCAGAGAGTATCTCGGCAACTTCAAAAAGAGCATCTTTATCTATAAGCATAGCTCCCAGTACAGACTGTTCCGCCTCTATATTCTGCGGAGGTAAACGCTGAGCAGTCTCGTTCATCTCTAACTCTCCCTGGAAATAACAAGTGGAAGAATCTCTTCAACACTGTCTACATAATTTATTTTTATTTCTTGAAGTGAAGAAGGCAGCTCACATAAATTTTCTTTAGGTAAAAATACTTCTTTAATACCCGCAATTCGGGCACCGTAAAGTTTTTCCAACAGCCCTCCAACAGGTTTAATATTACCCCTTAGGGATAGTTCGCCGCTAACAGCGATATCCTGACGTAAAGGAACCTTTTTTAGAGCGCTGTAAAGAGCTAGAAAAAGTGCAGTTCCGGCAGAGGGGCCTTCAATATTAGCTCCGCCGACTACATTAATATGCAAATCATATTCGCTTACATCCAAACCACAAATTTTCCTTAAAACAGAAGTCGCATTAAAGACAGAGTCTCTTGCCATTGTACCTGCAGCTTCATTAAAACGAATTTTGCCTTTGCCCGGCACAGAAGCAGGAAAAGATACTGCCTCAATCTCCAAAATTGTACCCAAAAACCCGGCAGCAGCAAGACCATATATTTTCCCTACCAGCGGTTTTGCCATTTCCCGTGGCAGGCTTAAAGGAACCAGACGGTTACTTTGAACAACCTCTTTTATCTTTTCCCCGTCAATTACTATTTCTTTTTCCTGATAATCCTCGGGGTTTTCTTCAGCCGAAATATATAACGCCAGGCCGTATGCATCGGCCAAGAGGTTAATAGCTCCCCTGCCCTCGCTGGTATAGCATGAGATTATCTCCCTGGCCTCGGGAGTCAAACGCACCCCCAGCTTTGCGGCAGCGTTATCAACTATTTTTTTAATATCGGCGGGTGAAAGCGGTTCAAAATAAACAGCGCTGCACCTCGATCTCAAGGCGGGGGATATATCCATTGGAGCCCTGGTGGTGGCACCAATAAGGATAAAATCTGCGGGTGCCCCCTCTTCAAAATATTTTTTTATATACTTAGGCACCTGGGGATCGGTGGGATCATAATAAGAGGAATCAAAATATACTTTTTTGTCTTCAAGCACTTTGAGGAGCTTGCTCTGTAAATGAATGTCCATCTCCCCAATCTCATCAATAAACAGCACCCCCGTATGCGCTTCTGTAACAAGCCCTGGTTTGGGTTCGGGGATGCCTCCTTCGCTCAGTTCCCTGCGGGCCCCCTGATAGATAGGGTCGTGAACAGATCCGAGCAGTGGATTAGTCGTTTCCCTCGGATCCCAGCGTAACGTGGTAGCATCTACCTCTACAAAAGGTGCATCTTCATCAAAAGGGGTATGAGACATTCTTTTGGCTGCCTCCAGCGCCAGCCGCGCAGCTGCCGTTTTCCCTACCCCAGGCGGCCCGTAAATGAGAATATGCTGGGGAAATGGAGACGCAAGTTTTGACATCAAAGATCTTATTCCCCGTTTCTGGCCAACGATCTCATCCAGGGAGGCAGGCCTTAAAAATTCCATTGCAGAACGGGACAGACTAAGGGAATGCATTTTTTCCAGCAGGGCATATTTTTTTAACGTTTGCGGATTTTCAGGTCCGGCTTCCTCTTTAAAGAGCTGTTTTTTTACATCCTTGATATAATCCTCATGACGCTGCTGGAGTTTAAAATTAATTTTCTGTTCTATTGATTCCATTAGCGTACGCCGCGCCAAAATATCTGCAGCCTCTTCTTCCAGCTTGTCGAGGATAGAGGGAATTGTCTCAAGGTCCGGAATCGTATCCAGTGTTGGATTTTCAAAAATTATTTTTTGCAGTCCTAGCACTTTTTTCCCTAACCTGTTTGAACGCATATATGAAAGTGCATCCAGCTTTGTTGCCTTTAGAATGAGCTTATCGGCGCCATAAATATTACTTAATAGATCATAAAAAGCATTAATCCTTTTTTTAAGGCTTTCATTACCGGATATCAATTTGTAGGATTTTTTCTGCATATGGCTCATCACACATTCCAGGCAGGATTTCCGCTTTCAATAAATATGTCTGCAGTCCCCTTCCTGTTTCCTTTCTCCCCCCATAATAATAAATAACTGCTTACTCTAATGCTTCAACGTTTATATTTATGGCAGCAGCTACCTCAGGATGAAATTTAACCTGCACAGTATAACTGCCAAGCGATTTGATATGTTCTTCCAGGACGATTTTCCTTTTATCAACATTTATTCCCTCAGCCGATATTACTTTAGCAATATCGGAGGGGGTAACTGAGCCAAACAAGCGGCCCTCTTCGCCGGCTTTCGCCTGTATAGTGAATACCTTCCCGGCTATTTTCTCGGCAAGCTCTTTAGCCTCATTTATTTCCCGCATAGTTTTTTTGTCTATGTTTTCTTTATGCATTTTGATGTCCTTAATTCTTCCGGGGGTTGCCTCAAAAGCTAATCCTTTGGGTATCAAATAATTTCGGCCATAACCGGAAGCTACTTCTTTTATATCCCCCGCCTTCCCCAGATTAGCTATATCCTTTCTTAAAATTACTTTCACTTTTTCAACTCCTTCCATTATTCAAGGCTATAAGATTAATACCCGGTTAAACACAATATTTTAAAAACAAGATTCCCTGGCCATCCGTTTATAAAAGGATTCGCTACCCGGATAAAAACTCCTGCTCTTTAATCCTTCTGGCAGTATCTTCATGTTTACCAGCTCATTTATTTAATAAAAAGCGGCAACCCTGTTTGTTCTATCCAGAGCCGCCGCGATGTTTTACTCGGAGGTATACGGCAGTAGAGCCATCTGCCTGGCCCTTTTAATCGCCGTAGTCAATTGACGCTGGTGTTTGGCACAGTTTCCTGAAATACGGCGAGGTAAAATTTTCCCCCGTTCTGTAATAAAGCGTCGTAATCTATCACTTTGTTTATAATCAATATAATCTATCTTATCAACACAAAAGCTACAGATCCTTTTTTTACCTTTACGTTTTTCTTTGCGCATATTTTCAAAACCCTGCTTAAGGATCAATAACAGCAGACTGAAAGCAGGGAACCCACTGACCCTCCTTTCTTCTTTTTAAAAACATAAAACCTGTTCGGAATGGATATTGCATACATGTTGAAGGTATTTTAATTATTTATTCTAAAAAGGCACATCTTCATCTTTTACATCCAGATCTTCACTGCTGAAGGCATCGTAACTGTTATCCGAATCGGTAAAGCTGTCTTTTCGCGCATCCAGGAAACGAACATCCCGGGCAACCACATCAGCTGCTATCCGTTTAATTCCTTCCCTGTCTTCATAAGAGCGTATCTGCAGTTGCCCGTCAACAGCCACAAGCCTTCCTTTTGAAAGATTGTTTGCACAGGTTTCAGCCAGTTTTCTCCAGGCCACGATTTTGATAAAATCCGTTTCCCGTTCTCCTCTCTGGTTTGTGAAAGGCCGGTCAACCGCCAGCGTAAAATTTGCTACTGCAACTCCTTCCGCCGGAGTGTATCTTAATTCAGGATCCCTTACAAGCCGGCCGATTAAAATAACTTTATTTAGCATTGCTCTCCCCCTAAGAACCCCGGATTATCTTTATTAGGCTATCAGTAAATATTGAAAAGATAGCTACTATGCTTGAACCTCTTCGTTTTCTTCTTGAGAAACGACATTATCTTCATTTTGAGGTTTTGGTGAAGCCTTTTCCTCGTTTAGCCGGATTACTATATAACGCAAATAACCTTCATTAACCTTAAAAAAATGATCCAGAGCCGGGACCAGTTCTTTTCCGCACCGGGTATGGATTAGAAAATATGACCCTTCCCTGAAATCATTAATTTCATAGGCCAATCGTTTTTTCCCCAGCCTTTTTGAGGAAACAATCTCACCGCCCTCTTTTTGAATAACTTCCGTTACCCGATTAACAGACTCTTCGAGCAGATCTCCTTCTATTTCGGGCTGAACAATATACATTACTTCATAAAGTGGCAATTTTTTCACCTCCCTTCGGTCTTAGCGGCCTCCTTCTTCTTAAAGGAAGCAGGGATAACACTTTGAAATATATTACCATATTGATATGCTTAACGCAAGGATTAGCCATTAGTCAT
>JAAYOY010000075.1 GCA_012520035.1 Bacillota bacterium | reverse complement strand
GCCGCAGGAGTATATGCCGGTGAGGGAATACTTGAAAGGGCAGCGGCGTTTTTCCACCCTGGATGAAAGACAAATTGATCTGATCCAGGAAAGAGTGGAAAAGCGCTGGGATGCCCTGTGCAAAAGCTAGGGACGGTTCTTGCTCTTGCCTTTTGGCGAAGTATAGCATTTATAGATGAAGATATTCCTGTAAGGAAAGGACACCCGGATCTTCTCCAAGCTTAAGTTCCTCGATTATCTTCCCTGCAGCCAGGGCGGTGTCCAGCGATGTGAAACAGGGGATATTATGTTCGACCGCCGACCTGCGTATGCGGAAGCCGTCTGTTTTAGGCATTTTCCCCCTGGTCAAAGTATTGATCACCAGGTTGATCTTTCCGGACTGGATTATATCGACCACGTGCGGCGACCCTTCGCGGATCTTATTGACAGTATTGACTTCCAGGCCGGCTTCCTTTAAAAAGAGGGCTGTTCCCCTGGTGGCGTAGATTTTAAAACCCATCGCGGAAAGCCTTTGGATTAAGGGGAGCGCTTCTTTTTTATCTTTATCCGCAATTGTAACCAGGATATTGCCCTTGCCTTCCGGGGAGAGGCTAAATCCCGAGGAGAGCAGGGCTTTGTATAGTGCCTTGGGGAGATAGCTGTTAATGCCCATGACTTCACCGGTAGATTTCATCTCCGGTCCCAGCGAGGTTTCCAGAAGGAAGAGCTTGGAGAAGGAGAATACGGGTGCCTTTATGCTTACAAAATTCTGTGGGTTTGCCAGGCCGCCCTCATAGCCCAAATCCCGCAGCGTTTTCCCAAGGGCTATCTTTGTGGCCAGGTTTATCATGGAGATACCCGTTACTTTGCTCAAAAAAGGGACTGTCCGGCTGGAGCGCGGGTTCACTTCCAGGACATAAAGCTCGTTTTCATGATAGACATATTGAATATTGAGGCTGCCTTTGATTTTCAATGCCAGGGCCAGCTGTGTAGTGTAAGAGACAACCTTTTGCTGAATTTCCGGAGAAAGATTCACCGGGGGGTAGACAGCTATGCTGTCCCCGGAGTGGATGCCGGCCTTTTCAATATGCTCCATGATTCCGGGGATAAGGCATTCGTGCCCGTCGGAGACAGCGTCCACTTCCAGTTCCACACCCTTGAGGTACTTGTCAATCAGCACGGGGTGATTGGGGGATACCTTTACCGCTGTGGACATGTACTCCCGCAGGTCTTTGATATTATAGACGATCTCCATCGCCCGGCCGCCCAGCACATAGGAGGGGCGAACCAGGACAGGGTATCCTATTCTTTCGGCTATCGTTTCCGCCTGTTTGGTAGTTACGGCTGTTCCCCCTGCCGGGCGGGGAATATGCAGTGTTTCCAGCAGGTTGTCAAAGCGGTGGCGGTTTTCAGCGGCATCAATATCTTCAACCGTCGTGCCGATAATATGAATTCCTTCTTCATTCAGGGTTTCGGCAAGGTTTATAGCGGTTTGACCGCCGAATTGCACTACTGCGCCCATCGGGCGTTCCATCTCTACAATATTAAGGACATCTTCCGGGACCAGAGGCTCAAAATAAAGTCGGTCGGAAGTGTCAAAATCCGTGCTAACTGTTTCAGGGTTGTTGTTAATAATGATCGACTCGACACCTTCTTCCCTGAGGGCCCAGGAGGCGTGCACGGAGCAATAGTCAAATTCAATCCCCTGACCGATCCGGATGGGTCCCGCTCCCAGGACAACAGTTTTTTTGTTTTTGGATGGAAGGGACTCGTTTTCACGATCATAAGTGGAGTAATAATAAGGTGTTTCGGCATCGAACTCCCCGGCACAGGTATCGACCATTTTATAAACGGGGGTAATCTTTTCCTTCCGGCGTAAGGATCGTATCTCCTTTTCTTCTTTTCCGGTCAACCGGGCAATGGTCTGGTCGGCAAAACCGTAGTACTTGGCGGAAAGGAGGAGCTCCTTGCTCAAGCCTTCTTTTCCGTCCGTTTTCAGCCGGTTTTCCAGTTCAATGATATGCTTTATTTTATTCAGGAAGAAATAATCAATTCCGGACATGCTGTTTAACTCCTCAAGGGAAAAACCTCTGCGGATGGCTTCCGCAACGGCGAAAAGGCGGCGATCCGTGGGAAAGGATAGTTCTTTCCTCAGCGCGGCTGACGAGAACTCCTTCAGTTCGGGGAGCTCCAGGTGAAAGATATCAATTTCCAGAGACCGCACCGCTTTGAGCAGGGCTTCCTCCAATGAACGGCCTAGAGCCATCACCTCGCCTGTGGCCTTCATCTGTGTGCCCAGTGTGCGGTCAGCGGTCGCGAACTTGTCGAAAGGCCAGCGGGGAAATTTTACCACACAGTAGTCGATAGAGGGTTCAAAACAGGCTAATGTTGTGCCTGTAATGGCGTTTTTTATTTCATCAAGCCTGAGCCCCACGGCAATTTTACTGGCAACTTTGGCAATGGGATAACCGGTAGCCTTGGAGGCCAGGGCGCTGGAGCGGCTTACTCTGGGGTTAACTTCAATCACGTAATAGTTATAGCTGGCAGGATCCTTGGCAAACTGGATGTTGCAGCCACCCTCGATACCCAGGGCGCGGATAATTTTTAAGGATGCCCCCCGCAGCAGCTGATATTCGCGGTCGGTTAGTGTCAGGGCAGGGGCAACTACGACGCTGTCCCCGGTGTGAACTCCCATGGGGTCAATGTTTTCCATGCTGCAGATGGTAATACAGCTGTCCGCACTGTCGCGCATCACCTCAAATTCGATTTCTTTCCAGCCGGTAACGCTCTTTTCGATAAGGAGCTGGCCGATGAGGCTGTATTTTAATCCGCGGCGGGAGACATCCCTGAGTTCATTTTCATCTCTGGCTATGCCCCCTCCTGTTCCCCCCAAGGTATATGCCGGCCTGACGATGACGGGATAGCCGATCTCTTCGGCGAGCGATAGAGCGTCCTCAATGCCGGAGACGATCCCGCTTGGCGGAACAGGTTCCCCGATTTCCTCCAGCATCTGCTTAAATTTTTCCCGGTCTTCCGCTTTTTGTATGGTATCCAGAGGTGTGCCCAGGAGCCTGACGCCGAGGCGATTCAGGGTCCCCTGACGGGCTATCTCCTCGGCCAGGTTTAATCCGATCTGTCCCCCGAGTGTGGGCAAAAGCCCGTCCGGCTTTTCCCTTTCCAGTATGCGGGTTACAAATTCGGATGTTAGCGGTTCCAGATAAACGCGATCGGCCATATTCGTATCGGTCATTATCGTGGCGGGGTTGCTGTTTACCAGTACCACTTCCACGCCTTCTTCTTTCAGGGCGCGGCAGGCCTGGGAACCCGCGTAATCAAATTCGGCGGCCTGCCCGATGACAATGGGCCCGGAGCCGATTACCATGACTTTATTAATGGCGGTGTCTTTCGGCATATTGCAATGCACCTCCAGATTTCTTGTTGTATTATGTTTTTATTCCGGGTTTTGTTTATCGCGACCATCCTTAAACTATTTCTAAGTTGCCTGAGCCATATTTTTTAGTACGCCCTATTACGCCGGGGGCAAGTAACGACATTTTATCCAATAACGGCAGGTGACTGCCGGATGAGCGGATGATCGCTGTTATTTTATTTAAACTGACTTCAATAGTTCAAGGAAAAGGCCGAAAAGATGATGAGAATCCGTTGGACCGGGAAATGTTCCCGGATGGTACTGAGTTGTAATTATCTTTAAGTTCTTTTCCATGAGCCCTTCTATTGTGCCGTCGTTTAGGTTCTTTTGGGTTACGGAAACCCCGGCCGGGAGGCTTTCTTCATCAACGGCAAAACCATGATTTTGTGATGTGATATAGACTTTATCTCTGAGGAGGTCTTTTACCGGGTGGTTGGCTCCCCGGTGCCCAAATTTAAGTTTGTAAGTTTTTCCCCCCAGGGCAAGAGCGATAACCTGGTGCCCCAGGCCGATTCCTAAAAGAGGGAGCTTTCCGGCAAGTTTCTCTACCGTTTTAATTGCGTTTTTTGCCGTCCTGGGGTCTCCCGGACCGCCGGATAATACCAGTCCGTCCGGTTTGAGTTCTATGATATCCTGAGCGTTTAAGGAAGCGGGCACCACGGTAATGCGGCAGCCCGTGTTGTGCAGGGAGCGCGCGATGGAGAGCCTGAGCCCCAGATCCATAATGACAATGTGCGGCCCGCTGTTTTCCAGGGTATAAATTTCCGGCGTTGTAACCTCCGCAAGAAAGTCAATTTCCGAGATATGTGGAGCGTTTTGTAACTTTTCCAGCAGGTCTCCGCAAGGTGTATCCTCAGAAGTGATAATTCCTCTCATGCTTCCATTTTTCCGGATATGCCTTGTTAAAGCCCTGGTATCAATATTATCCAGGGCTACTATATTGTTTTCTTTAAGATAATCCGTGACGCTCATAACGGAACGCCAGTTGCTCGGAGTTAGGCAGAACTCACGCGCAACAAAGCCCCTTAAAAAGGGGCGTCTGGATTCGAGATCTTCATAATTTATTCCGTAATTGCCGATGAGGGGAAAAGTCATGACCAGTATTTGGCCGCAATAAGACGGATCAGTAATAATCTCCTGGTAGCCGGTCATGCTTGTGTTAAAGATTACTTCCCCCCAGGCTTCCCCCCCCGCTCCCCGGGAGATGCCCGGGAATGTAGTGCCATCCTCCAGAACAAGCCTGCCCTGCATCTATTTTACCTCCAATCAAAAAACCTCCACAGCCGGATACGGCCAGGAGGTTAAAAGCCACCTACAGGTACAGTAAACAATTAACTCCTTTCCAGCCTCTCCGGACTGGTTTAAAGGGTCTTATATCGTTTTTAATTTTAGCAGTTGGGGGTGGAGATGTCAATAAAGAATGCGAAATAAATTTCCGAAGGAAAGCAAGTTTCGAGCAAGTTTCGAGCAAGTTTCGGGACGGTTCTTGACTTGCCTGGGTTAAAATGGTAATACGGTAGACTGAAAGGTGATTGTCGCGATTATCTTGCTTACCTGGTCTGCCATCAATGACCACTCTTCTTTCGCTAAATGAAAAAAGTGGCTAAATGTATAGAATCAAGTGTTCTCAAGCCATATTGCTTGCCATATTTCACTAGTAGTGTTTGAACAAATTACAACGAAAAATTGGTTAAAAGCGTTTATTATAAAAAATTAAACTAAAAATCAACCAAAAAAATTAACGCACATTGTATTTCAAAAAACTTAGCGCTAATTGACTTCTGTTTTTTACATTCATTTTTTTCATGAGATTACTGATATGATTTTTTACTGTGTAGACCGAAATGCACAGTTGATCAGCTATATCAGTATTTGAATATCCTTTTGCTACCAGGGATAATACTTCATTTTCACGATTTGAGAGGGGTTTGGTCATATTAATTTTCATAACCTCTCTAAATAATACGGATGCCAGAGATTCCGACATGATGATACTGCCGTTACTAATATCAATTAAATAAGCCTCCAGCTTGCTAAAAGGAGTATCCTTTAAAATATATCCTTCAACACCCTGCTGTGTGGCTTCATACACGTCTTCTTCGTCCTCAGATACAGTCAGCATTACAATTTTCGTTGATGGACTGCTCTCTCTCAGCTTCGGTATATCCTCAAAAGAGCGGCGCCCGTTAATATATAGATCCAGCAGCAAGATATGCGGTTTGTTTTTTTTTATTAGATCAAGGGCTGTTTCAATGCTGCTTGCCTCACCGCAGCATGTTCCCCACGAGGTGCTGTTTATGAGGTTTCTCAAGCCGTTCCGAAATATTTCATGATCATCGATAATCATTATAGATATTTTCATCATTTATACCTCCAGTATGTTGTCTAATACAAGATTAATACTGGTGCCTTGATTCTTTTTTGAGGTGATTTTGATCGTTGCGCCAATATCGCCGGCTCTTTCTTTCATCACGGAGAGGCCATAACCATCGGTAACAGTATTCATGTCAAACCCGATACCATTATCGGAGATAAGTATTTTTAGAGAGTTTCCTGTTGAGGAAATGTCGATCTTGGCTTTATCGGCCTTACTATGTTTCCGGATATTGGTTAAAGCCTCCTGGATAATCCTCAAGAGCTGAATTTTTGTAAAAAAGGGAAGCTGAAGCTTAATACTTATATCTGTGATTAGCTCAATATCCGCTTCAGTTTGGAAACGGGAGATATATTTTCTGAT
>JAAYOY010000074.1 GCA_012520035.1 Bacillota bacterium | reverse complement strand
GCTTCTTTATAAAGATGATAAAAATGGGTTTTAGAAATAGGATATGCTGCTACCTCCCATGGATGTATATCAATGGGCATACGAAGGGCGTGCATTTATTAGGACTAAGCCGTTCAGCTTCACCTTCAAATGCCTTTGAATATTCATAAAAAAGCTATCTTGGCTACGTTTGCAAAAATAATCTTATCGCCGTCGTTCTTTCGTAAAAAGGCAAAAATAAACCCGTCCCAAAAAGTTAATGCAAAAATATTTTCCCATCTAGGCAGGAAAATTTAACTTATTGCTCGAATATATGTTATATCGCCTGAAAAAAGAGGATGGATGAAAGGAGGATAATAAAGAGAAAAAAACCTTCCAATTCCGCCGCATCTCCCGGCAGGAAAGCGTTTCCTTTACCAGTGGCAAGAATCTTCTTGAACAAGATAAGATTGACCGTCAAAAAGCGGTAGTTCTGCATGTTCCTGCCATGGCCGTTCCTGCAGGCAACCCTGCCGGACTTAACGAAATTGAAGACCTCGCCGGAGCAGGGGTCAGGGTTGTTCTTGGTGGCCCACAGGCAAACCCTATCGGTAAACTGTCCGATAAAGCGTTAAAGGATTTAGCCTGAGTTGAAGAATTATATAAAAACTGTCCCTGTTGTTTCGCTGAAATGCTCCACCAATCCGGAAGCAACTTCGGTTTGTTGATTTTGTCGCCGGCGAAAAGGCGATGGCTATATGGGAGAAATGCGGATTTAAGCCGGTACCGGGGGCTAAGTAGTTACAGATAAAATATTTAGAGAAAGGAACATTTTTTATACCGTTATGGCCGGTAAATTGTACATAAAGCTTGAAAATATTACATTAACACAACTGTATAATTGCCCGTGCCTTAACACCGAAGACGCTGATGCTAGCGATAAAAAAGTGAAAGGGCGAGATCGATGGATGTTTCACAAGCAAGATTAATGGATTTTAATATGCCTGGCGGAATAAAATTTCTGGATAAAATTTTGGATGGTTACAAGGCCTACCAGACTTTAGCCGCAGCATTGAATTTGAAGCTTTTTGACTGGATAGAGGAAAAAGGCGAGGCCACCCGCGAGGAGATCATTGATGCTTTAAAAATTAATGGTATGTTTGCCCGCAGTTTTTTGCAATCCTTGGTAGACCTGGGGCTTTTGACCTGCAGCAGCACGGAAAAATATGCTAATACCGTTCTGGCTGCTAATTTTCTTGTGAACAAGAGTGAGCATTACCAGGGGGACTGGCTGCAGTTAAGCGCCGGGCAGAGTGACGTATGGGGCCATTTAAGCGAAGTGCTTACGAAGGAAAAGCCGGGGGCGGATATTTTTTCAGCAACCCCCAATGCCCAATCGATTAAGGCATTAAATCAGGTTTCGTTAAGGGGTGAACTCCAGGCAGTGGCAAAGGCCGTTGCTAGCTGGGAGGGTTTCCCCCGGGCCGGCCGTATATTGGATCTGAGCGGCTGTCATGGCCTGTATGCAGCTGCTTTATGCCAGCTTAATGCGAAACTAAAGGGGATAATCTTGGAAAATCCTTCTGCCGCGGAATATACTAATGAATTTATTCACAAGTATGGCCTGGGTGAACAAATGCAGGTGCAGATTGGCGATATTTCTTCAGATGAGCCGGGAACCGGTTATGACATTGTTTTAACCTCCCATTTGCTTTACAGGTTTCGTGAGAATTTATCGTCAATTTTTAGTAAAGTGTTTAACTGTCTTAATCCAGGCGGACTGCTGGTCTCCAACCATTGGTTTTGCAGCCCGGGTTGTGTTGCAGTAGACGGCCTGCAGGAATTGGATAAATCGCTGCACAGTTTTGGACACCCGCTTTGTCATCCCGAAGATTTTCATGCTTTGTTTCAAACGATGGGTTTTGGTGTGGTGCATGCTTCTGAAATTCCCAGCGTTTATGGAGCCTCCAAGCTGCATCTTGCTGTAAAAGGATCATCCTCCACTAAGATTGAAATGATTTCCTTTAATTGTTGTCAGCCTGCTAAATGACCTCTCAAGTTTTGAAGTTTGAAAAAGCAAATATAGAAAACGGGGGAAACGACTTTGAAACACTTTGACTTCAGTGCCGGTGCAATCCTCAGGGAAGTGGCTGAACAGCTTCAGGTTGCTTTAGGAGATACAATAGATACTTTAACCATAGAAAGAGCCGTTATCGGTTTATTCTTTACGGGGGTAAAGTTGAATACCGGTCAAGGCGGCCTATGTTTTACGCCTATCAAAAATATTCCCGAAGCGGTATGCTGTCCCAGTTCAGCCAGGGCAATGCCCAATTCGGGGCAGTTAAAGGGGGAAAAAGCAACTGCTATTTTAGATAAAATGTTTTTGGGAAACCCATTAAGGAAAGCTTTGGGAATTGCGACACTCAATGCTTTGTCTGCCGTTTGCTGGGATAATAATCCTGCGGGTAATTATACTGTTCAAAGAGGGGTTGATCCCCTTGATGGAGCAATTATTCCGGATGATGCCCATGTAGTAGTGATGGGTGCCCTGGCTCCCTATTTAAAAATGTTGAAAATAAGAGGCAAAGAATTTACTATTTTAGAGCTTGATCCTGCCACGTTAAAACCCGATGAGATGAATTTTTATGTGCATGCGGAAAAAGCGCCGGAAATAATACCCCGGGCGGATTGGCTGATTATTACAGGTACAACCCTGATAAATGATACTTTGGATGAAATTCTCGGTTTGATAAAGCCTGGTGCGCATGTAATTGTTGTCGGACCCACAGCCAGCATGCTGCCGGAAGCATTTTTTCGCCGGGGGGTTAAGGCTTTGGGCGGTATTATCGTGACAAAGGCCGACGAACTTTTGGATATTATTAGCGAGGCAGGATCCGGTTACCACTTTTTTGGCAAGTTTGCGGATCGGGTTGTTTTCAGGG
>JAAYOY010000073.1 GCA_012520035.1 Bacillota bacterium | reverse complement strand
TGAGGATCTTAACCTTGACGGGAAAGTGAACATTTCAGACCTCGCAGCGATTGCCAGAAACTTTGACCTGACAACCGCTGATACCACCTACAATTACAAAGATGAAGCTCCCTACTGGGAGTAGAAAAAGGTATAAGTAAAATTGTGTCGGGGGCAGAGATGTTTCCCTGCCCCCCCTGCAAAGGAGAAATAAAATGGGGTTTATCAATTATACATTAAAGTCCAAAACAGGAAAGGGCCTCATCAGTTTGGCGCTTCTGGTGCTGCTCCTTGTTTTTTCCCCTGTTGTGAACGTGGCTTCTGCTGCAGCAGGCAGCGGCAGTCCCAATACCGGACTGCCTGATCATCTCACCCTCTCCTGGGTGGAGGATCCTCTGACAACACAGACTATATCCTGGCGAACAGGGGCGGATGTTACTCAAGACCGAGTGCAGTACCTGCCTGCCGCCGGGTTTAGCGGTAGTTTTGAAGGGGCACTGGAGGTGACAGGGGAGAGGAACGATCTCTACGAGGGGCACTTTCGCTTTGAGGCTACTCTTCGGGAACTTGCTCCCGGCACAGAATACGTTTACCGTGTCGGTCGGGAGGGGGCCTGGAGCGAGCCCGTCAGCTTTACAACCGCGGCAATGGACGATCAATTTTCCTTCCTTTACATGGGCGATGTCCAGGACGGGTATGAATTTTGGGGTGAGATGCTGGATCATGTTGCTGCCGAGAACCCTGATTTGAAATTTGCCCTTCTTGGCGGGGACCTGGTCGATCAGGGCCACAGCGTTGTGGAGTGGCAGGAGTTTTTCGCCGCGGCCTGGCCGGTTTTCAGAGAAATTTCGCTGATGCCGGCGGTGGGTAACCACGACGATTCGGAGTTGTTTCGGAACTCCTTTGCCGTGCCTCAAAACGGGCCGCAGGGATATGGAAACACCATCTACTCTTTTGACTACGGAAATTGCCATATTGCCGTTTTGAACAGCAATTTCATGGGCATTCCCGGTATTGGAGATTATGAAAAGATCGCCGGCTGGCTGATAAGCGATCTGGAAAACAGCGGACAGCGCTGGAAATTCCTTGTTTTTCACCACCCGCCCTACCCGGTGGTCTATGACTGGCGTGCGGATGTTCTGCAGGAGCACTGGGTGCCGCTTTTTGAGCAGTGCGGGGTGGATATGGTTTTTGTTGGGCACCAGCATGTCTATATGCGGACCAAACCTCTGCAGGATGGCCAGGTCCAGCCGGATGGAGAGGGTATTGTCTACGTTATGGGTAATGCGGGGACAAAATATTACGGCCCCGGCCCGGGTTATGATTATATTGCTAAAGAACTGGCCTGGGTCAGCAACTACCAGATCATTGAAATCAATGGGGATACCCTAACTATAACCGCAAAAGATGACAAGGGGCAGATAATTGAAAGCCATACTATGGTAAAGAAAGCTGCCGAACCCGTTAAGGTTACCGGCGTGAGTATTGCCGAGGGGGATCAGGAGCTGAAGGTTGATCAAACATTTCAGCTTACCGCTGTTGTGCAGCCTGAAAATGCCACAAACAGAAATGTTGCCTGGAGCAGCAGTAACGAGGCTGTTGCTACTGTAAGCCAGACCGGTCTGGTAACTGCGATCGCGGAAGGTGAGGCGGCGATCACGGTTATTACCGAAGACGGGGGGTTTACAGCTAGCGTAGGGATAGAAGTGACTGAAGCTTGTAAGAGGTTCAGCGCAGAGGCAGAGCCGGCCGATATCCCCATTGGAGATAGCTTTACGATATTAGTCAATGTGGAAGATATCCGCGATGTGCAGGGTTACGAAATAATTCTAAAATACGACCCCGCCTATGCAGGATACAAGTCTCACCAGGTGAATTTCAAACCGGTTATCATCGATTTGGAAGCTATAAAAGAAGGCGAGATCATGATCGGCAATCTTGTCCTTGGCGATGCTCCCTGGGAGCAAGACTCCGGAGCCCTGGTGGAGGTAGAATTTGAGTCCAGGCATCCCGGTACCATCGAAGGCGGAGTCTATGCTTTCACCTTTGAGGAGATAGAGGTGGTGCTGGAACCGCGAGACAGCAGCGATACTGCCGTTAGAGCGAAGCTGGATTCCCCGGTACTGAGATACTACGAGGGCGGCGATGTTCATATTTATGCTGCGCTGGAGTTAAGAGAAGATTACGGAGGCATAAGCTCCACCTTGCAGAACGGCAGCGCTTATGAAGCAACTACAGGTAGCGATGGCAGTGCCACATTTGAGATGGTAAGGCCGGGTGAATATTCTCTTATACTGGAAGCCGATGGCTATTTGAAGGCAGCAGTAGGGGGGGTAGTCGTCTCCTTTGATGAAGAAAACCAGGTGGGGACTGCAGGTACTCCAGTCAAGCTCTATGCCGGCGATGTAAATGGCGACGGGAAAATCAACATAGTGGACATTTCCCTTGCTGCCAATAAATACGGTCAGACAGGCGATCCCGGCTGGGTCATTGAGGATCTTAACCTGGACGGGGAAGTGGATATTTCAGACCTTACAGCGATTGCCAGAAACTATGATATGACAACTGCTGACACTACCTACAATTACAAAGGTGAAGCTCCCTACTGGGAATAGAAAGGAATAAGTTAGTATTGTATTAACTAAAGGTGGGGTATATACAGTAAAAATTTATTTTAGGCTTAGCTCTTCTCACCACTTTATTCGTGATCAATTATTTATTTCAAGATCATTTCTAACGGCGGGGGGAGACTACCCCCTCCGCCAACTTCTTTCTTTTCACTTTTTATATAAATCTTTAAATGTAGTTGTAATTGTTATATAATTGGTTTTAAGGAAAGATTTTGATCCCGTCATACTTATGAAAAGCATTTACCACAAGTTATTTGCCTCATAAGGCAATAACTTTTGTCATAGATATGCATTAGTATGCATATTGTTTCTGTTTCTTTGAGGAGGGGAGAGGATGATTGGATCGGATATTAAGCTGTTTCCGGGAAAATGGTTCGTTAAGTTCCCGATACCCGTTACTGTCCTGTTGCTGCTTTTCTTTTTCTTCAGCCTGATAGTACCGGTACCTGCCTTTGCCGAAACCGCGGTTTTGGAGATTACCGGGAAAGGGGTAACGACCCCTCTGAAGCTTACCCTGGCCGAGCTTGAG
>JAAYOY010000010.1 GCA_012520035.1 Bacillota bacterium | reverse complement strand
TAAAAAAGCGGATAAAACCCAGATGGATGTACTGGTTGTTGAAGAAAAAGGTGCCTTTAACGTTTTCGACCGGGCTTATCTGGACTACAAAAAGTTCGATGATTACTGCGAAAACGGAATACTTTTCTCCAGCCGCTTGAAGAAAAATGCCCTGGTAGAAGTGATTAAAGAACTTCCCGTATCACCTGGCAGAATTAAAAAGGACAGTATTGTTATCCTGGGCAAGGGGATAAAACTACCCCCGCTTTCCCGGCAGAACCCCGCTAGACGCTCGGGTTGCTCTCCAGCATTGCCCTATCTTTCTAGCGGGTAAGAGCCTAAAAATAGTATATCCCAATACATTGTGAAAGATCCATTTACACAAGATTATTTACACTCCCGAAATGGCGGTGTAATCACATCTGCATCAAATCCCGATACTACGTTAACCCTAAATTGGACAAGGGCATCTGATAATTATACCGCCGAAGCCGACCTTAAATATTTTGTATACCGGTCTGATTCGGATAATATCAGTACGGTTCAAAATGCGGTAGATAATGGTACGTTATTAAATGTCGGCGGTTCAGCTGATATCAACACTTACAATGTTTCCGGATTGAATCCCGGAACTACATACTATTTTAATGTAATAGTCGAAGATGAAGCGGGTTACAAGGCTGCATACAGCTCATTAGAAATCGAATCGCCATTGGAACCTTAATCATATCCATCCGTAGAGAAATTCTTTGCTTAGGGGAAACATATAATATAAGCATTAAGAACCAGTCATGTCAAGCAATTATGCTTGACATGACTGGTTCTTTTTGCGCCACTGCTTGAGGGCTGTCACTCAAAAACTTATTTGTTATCGTAAATCCCTAAGTTGCGCCATCAAAAGCGGCTCTATTTTTACTGCAAAATTCCATAATATTCTACATTACAGTATTTGCAGCCCATAATTCCATATAATACATACTTTTCATTTTTTATCGACTGTATCCTGGTGACAGGTTTATATGGGAGAAGAAGGCCATATATGCAGTTTGTGTATAAGATGTAATTTAATTATACTTAATTACATGGATTACCAAAAATGTAAGAAAGGAGAATTTTGATTTATGGTATTTAAGAAACGCCTGCTTATCACTACCACTTTAGTTTTGTTGCTTTTGCTCTCCATGTTCTCTACCGCTGCGGCCTGCAAAACGGTGGACTGGACCGTAAAAGTAAACGGAGAAAAAATTCCTGTAAAGCTTGTTACGAAAGATGGGGAGAACCTCTACCGGGTAGAAATTCCTCTGGAAAATGGGCAGTTCAACCGCAAGATTATTATTTACTACAGGATTAACCTGCGTACGGGGGAGATAACACCAGTTCCGGCACCTCCGGAAGAAGAACCTGCTCCCGAACCGATACCGGATCCTCCTCCACCACCGGTACCGGAACCTGATCCGCCTGAGCCGCCGGCTCCAGAGCCTGAGCCTGAACCTGAACCGGACCCTCCCGAATCGCCGGATCCGGAAGAGTCAATATTGACCGCTGAAGAGCAGCAGATGCTCAACCTGGTTAACCAGGAAAGAAAACAAAGGGGACTGAATGAACTGAAGATTCACGAAGGGCTGGTTAAATTAGCCCGCTTAAAGAGCAAGGATATGATCAATCTGGGCTATTTTGCCCACCAGTCTCCCACCTATGGTTCACCGTTCGATATGATGAGAAATGCCGGGATTGCTTATACATATGCCGGTGAGAACCTTGCCGGTGCGCCCACAGTAGCGCGTGCTCACACGTCGCTGATGAATAGTCCGGGGCATCGCGCGAACATTTTGAACCCGAACTACACACATGTGGGTATTGGAATTGTGAACGGCGGCAACTATGGAAAAATGTTTACGCAGATGTTTATTAAAGAACGGTGAACCACTTAAAAGGATGCTTCTCATATCAAAAAATGATTCTTATCTAAGTTAAAGTAAGAAAAAAAGTATAGCTGGCTAGCCCCCAAAAAGCTTATTTTGATGAAAAACGACTTGCAGCATTGAGAAGTTATGCGTATGAATGAGAATAAGAAAGTTCATCTTCTTGAAAATAGCTTTTTGGGGTTGAGCCATAGCTGGTTTTTGATGCTCCGGTTAAGCGGTTGCAGTTCATAAATTTGCAAAGAAACTGGCAGGAGTCAAGTGCATGATCACTTTTCCCGCGGCATGCAGATTATTTCTTTAACTACTGTATCAAAGAAATTGTTGGAATGGGCAGGGACAATAACGCAGGCTGTATCGGCACCTTTCCCGCTGCCGGCAACAGATATTATCTCCTGGCCATAAGGGACAAGCCCTGCATCCAGGGCCATGCAAGCGATTTCTACACAAACCTTTACTCCCTGACCGAGCATACGCAGCGATGCAGCAATAATCTCCGCCGGATAGAGCCCTCCGAATTTAAGCCGCAGGGCTCTATCCACTCCTGCCAGCAGATGAGTGGTGGTTAGAACCTGTGCACCCTTTTGCTGGAGCTCTTCTTTAATATCCGGATTTATTTCATTTTCCCCCGGTTTATTAAAACCGGCATGATGTGTTACGCAGACCACCCGGACGCCCCTTTCCAGGAATTTTTGGGCGGTTTTACCGCTATTAGATGCTACAACGATAAAATCAATACCCAATTCTGCAGATCTCTTCAATGCAGCCTCCACCGTGAGATCAGTATTTGCGGGACCCTTTTTTTCCCAAAGCAATGAACACACTCCTTTTTTACTTTTCTGTTTATCCTGGGAATATTTTAGTATATTTTTTTGCTGTTTCCAAGTTGTAAAGAAGTTTTTATAGTGCTGTAAACAAAACTCCACAGCACCAGGAACCAGGAACTGCGGACATTTTTTGAGCAGTAAGACGCCAGTGCCGGCGATGACATGTTCTCTCCTGGAATACCCGCATTGACACAGGATACTCGGATCTGCTATGATTAGAAAAAGTTTTGCTAGAGATAGATAGGGGGCGAAGTTTTTTGGATGAGCGAATCGTTGGTGAAGGGATAACATTTGATGATGTACTGCTGGTGCCGGCTCGATCAAAAGTTTTACCCCGTGATGTGGATATAAGCACCAGGCTTACTTCGCAGATAAAGCTAAATATTCCTATTATGAGCGCCGGTATGGACACGGTCACGGAGATGCGTATGGCAATTGCCGTGGCAAGAGAGGGCGGAATAGGTGTTATACACCGTAATATGAGCATTGAACGGCAGGCGGAAGAGGTAGACAGGGTGAAACGGTCGGAGCACGGTGTTATTACAAATCCCTTTCACCTTTCACCGATGCATACCATTAACGATGCGGCGGCATTGATGGAGCGTTATCGTATATCGGGTGTTCCCATTACAGTAGAAGGGAAACTTGTGGGTATATTAACGAACCGTGACCTGCGCTTTGAAAAAGATTTCAGCCGCTTAATCAAGGACGTCATGACCAAGGATAAGCTGATCACTGCCCCTGAAGGTACGACTTTGGACGAAGCGCAGGAAATTCTTGCCCGGTATAAGATTGAAAAATTGCCGATTGTAGATGAAAATTACATGCTCAAAGGGCTGATTACGATTAAAGATATTGAGAAAACCATTGCTTATCCGCGTGCAGCCAAAGATATTAAAGGCAGGCTGCTGGTGGCAGCTGCAGTTGGCGTGGCAAAGGATACCCTTTCCAGGGTTGCCGCCCTGCTGGAGGCGGGCGTGGATGCTCTGGTAGTTGACACTGCCCATGGGCATGCAGAGCTGGTTCTTCAGAGTGTAAAGAAAATTAAACGGGAATATCCTGATGCAATGGTTATCGCCGGTAATATTGCCACTGCCGAAGCGGCCCGCGATCTTATTCATGCCGGTGCCGATGCTCTTAAAGTGGGTGTGGGACCCGGGTCAATCTGTACGACCAGGGTAATTGCCGGGATAGGTGTTCCTCAGATTACTGCAGTAAGCGAAGTTGCCAGGGTGGCCCACAGCCGCAAGATTCCGGTAATTGCCGATGGTGGGATCAAGTATTCAGGGGATATTACCAAAGCTCTGGCAGCAGGGGCTGACGTGGTTATGATCGGCAGCCTCTTTGCGGGAACGGAGGAGAGCCCGGGGGAAACGGAAATATTCCAAGGCCGCAGCTATAAGGTTTACAGGGGGATGGGTTCTATCGGCGCCATGAAAGAGGGGAGCCGGGACAGGTATTTTCAGGAGGATGAACAAAAATTGGTTGCTGAAGGTATCGAGGGCAGGGTGCCTTACCGCGGTACTGTGGCCGATATGGTTTTTCAAATGGTTGGAGGTCTGCGAGCCGGTATGGGATACTGCGGGGTACGCAATATTGAGGAGCTGCAGACCAAAACTAAATTTATCCGCATCACCAATGCCGGTTTAATTGAAGGCCACCCGCATGATGTGCAGATTACCAAAGAAGCCCCGAATTATACTTTACGCTAAACCATTGAAGACAAAAATTATACTGCCGGCATAAGATATATTAGCTTTTTGTACTGGTTGGTGATAATTATGCATGAGACACAGAGATGCTTGTTTTGTAAACAGCAAAAAAATGCCGGAATTAATATTTTGATGTTCTTTATTTGCCTAGACTGTGAAAGGGAAATAGTAGCTACTTCGCCTTTTGACCTTAAATACCTGGTCTTTTTAGAGAAAATTAAAAAGCTCTGGAAGGAGCCGGATTTTATTGAATACCAGCAGGGAAATCCCTCGGGGAAAAACAGGCCAGGCGCATGTTCCCCTGTACTCAGCAGTGAAAAAATACCTTAGAGAGGGGAAAATTCCGCTACATGTTCCCTTGCACGGCAGGGGACCCGGGGCTCCGGATCTTACCGGTAAAGGCTTTAGCCCCTTGATGCGGTTGGATTTAACAGAGATCGGACCTCTCGATGATCTTCATCTTCCCCGGGGTGCTCTAAAAAAAGCCCAGAAGCTCGCCGCACAGCTTTTCAAGGCAGAGGAAACCTTTTTCCTTGTCAACGGCGTAACCGGCGGGCTTCTTGCGCTTATTTTAGCTGTTTGCCGCCCGGGGGATAAAGTATTGTTGAGCCGTTTAGCGCATAAGGCCGCGTTGCACGGCATTGCGCTTTCCGGCGCCCGGCCTGTTTATCTGCCCGTTGAAAAGGAAAATTCTGTCGGTTTTCCTTTAAATGTTTCCCTGGATAATGTTGAAAGGGCGTTGGCCGAACATCCCGATGCCAGGCTTTTATTGCTTACCTCTCCTTCATACTGGGGAGTTACTGCGGATTTAAAGGCGATCAAGAAAGCAGCTGCAGATTATGGCGTGCTTTTTGCAGTAGATGAGGCACATGGCGGACATCTTTCCTTTTACAGGAAAAAATTACCCCACAGCGCTGCGGCCGGAGCGGATATCTGGTTGCACAGCGCTCATAAATCGCTGGGAGCCCTTACGCCGGGGGCATTGCTGCATCTGGGCAACAATAGATATACATCTCAACTAAAGTTTTGGCTGGGAGCGTTGCAGACAAGCAGTCCTTCTTATCCGGTGATGATTTCCCTGGATCTGATCAGAAGGCAGATGGCTTTTAAAGGAGAAAGCCTGTTCAATGCCGCCTGGGAATGGGCCCGGTATCTGCGCCGTGATCTGGAAAAAAACGGGTTTTCTATTCTATCGCCCCGGATGACGAAAAAGAAAGGATTCAGCCTTGATCCCTGCCGTATTACACTGCTTTTTCCCGGCGGGGGGGGGAGCCGTTTTGCAGAGAGGCTGGCCCGGAAATACCGTATTCAGGTAGAAATGCATGCAGATGGTTATCTGCTGGCTGTTATAGGGCCGTCTCAGCTTGGATTATCCCCCGATACCGTATCCAGGGGATTTGTTCAGGCCAGGGATGATCTTTGTTTAAACACTGCATCCCGGGGGAAGATATGCAGTTTTTCCCCCTCGCTGTTCCGGTGTTCAGGTAATAGTTTTTCCGCGAAAGGGAAGGGCATAATAGAGACTGAGTTTTCTCCTCTTTCTATATCCCCGCGCGAAGCGCTCGCTGCTCCTTCCTCTATAGTGCCCCTTGAGGATTCTTTAGGAAAAGTATGTGCCGAAATGGTTGTACTTTCACCCCCGGGGATACCCCTCTTGGCCCCTGGTGAAATGATCGCGGAGGATACCCTGTCCTTTCTCTTACATATAAGGAATGGGCAAGCTATCTTTCAGGGCGCGGCCGATCCCGCCCTTAATACAGTTAAAGTTGTTTCAGAGAAGGTTAATATGATAAAATATAGTTAAAAACGAAACGGTAAAGCTGTGAGGGCCACCCTGAGATGTTAAAGCATGAAAAAAATGGGCTTTTTATTAGTATAGAAGGGCCGGATGGGGCCGGCAAGACAACACAGGCAAGGCTGTTGAAAACCAGGCTGGAGAACCTTGGCGTTGAGGTTTTTTTGACAAGGGAGCCGGGAGGGACCCCTGTTGGGGAGGAAATCCGAAAACTTTTACTAAACCCGGAATATTCAGAGATGACTGTTGCCTGTGAGGTTCTGCTTTACAGCGCTGCCAGAGCACAGCTGGTCAGACAGTTGATTAATCCTTCTTTAAAAAAAGGCCGGGTTGTTATCAGCGACCGTTACCTTGATTCAAATATTGTGTATCAGGGTTTTGGTGGAGGAGAGAGCCCGGAAATTATTGAAAAAATTAACCTGTGGGCTGCTGGAGGCCTTATGCCGGAGATCACATTTTTACTGGATCTTGATGCGCAAACCGGTTTGAAGCGTCTGCAAGAAGGAGATAAAAGTGGAAAATGGCAGGGTGACCGTGTGGAACAAAAAGGGCTGGATTATCATTGCAGGGTACGCCAGGGTTATCTGGAGCTTGCCGGACGAAGCTCCGGACGCATCGTTATTATAGAGGCCGGTGGAAACTCTGATGCAGTACATGAAAAAATTTGGCAGCTAACGGAACCGCTTTTACGTAAAAAAAATCTCCTGTAAGCCAGGGAAAAGGTGATTATAAAGATGGGGTTTGAGGAAATAATTGGCCAGGATTTAATAATCAGAGCATTAAAACGCTCCCTTTCCAGCGGGCAGACAACTCATGCCTATCTGTTTTCAGGCCCTGACGGGAGCGGTAAAAAAAGCCTGGCGTTTCTTTTTGCTCAGGCTTTGAACTGCAGCAGTGAGCTGGATCCTCCCTGCAAAAGCTGCCTTTCTTGCCGAAAAACTCTCAGCGGGATTCATCCTGACTTTTATCAGCTATTTCCAGAGGGGGCATCGATTAAAATCGGGCAACTGCGCGAGTTAAAGGAAAGCCTGTATTATTTTCCCAGAGAAGGGCGGAAAAAAGTCTGTCTTATTCACGGTGCCGATCTTATGACTTTGCCGGCAGCCAATAGCCTTCTGCAAATTTTGGAAGAACCTCCCGCGGATCTGGTTTTTATTTTACTCAGCTCCAGACCCTGGGCTTTGCTCCCTACTGTTGTCTCCAGAAGCCTGCACTTTGCTTTAAAACCCCTGTCGCCGGAGGAGATGGAGCTGTTGCTGAAGCGGCAGAGCTTGTTGGAGCCCCAGGAGAGGGAGATCGTGATTGCCTTGGCGGGAGGAAATCCCGGAAAGGCCCTGGAGCTGTCTTCGAAAGGCGGGTTGAAAAAGAGCCTGGAAGAAGTTTTATTGTTGTTAGAAAGCCTGGAAAATGAATCCCTGGACAATATATTTATAAAAGCGGAGGAGCTCTCCGGAAAAGAAAATTTACAGGAAGTAATAAATTTACTTTTAATCATCTATCGCAACAGGCTGTTATTTGAACTGGGCGTCCGCCCGGAAATAAAGCTAATAAAGGATAAACTGCAGTATAATAATATAAACGTTGAAGAAAAGATCCTTTTCCCGGGTGGGGAAAATATCAATTATTTGGAGAGGATGTGCCGTCATCTGCTGGATCTTCAGGGAGAACTGCTCAATAATATCAATAAACGCCTTGCTGTTGAGGTATTGTTTTTGCAGATGAGAGGAGCTGTTTGAGATTGCCAAAAGTAGTGGGAGTACGCTTTCGCCGGGCGGGGAAAATATATTATTTTGATCCGGGCAACCTGGAATTGAAACAGGGCCAGGATCTAATTGTAGAAACGAGCCGCGGTTTGGAGTTTGGGGAAGTGGTGTTGGAGAACAGGGAAGTGAGTGAGGATGAACTGGTAGCTCCTTTAAGAGTTGTCCGCCGGATAGCCAACGAAGAAGATTATAAGCAGCTGGCTGAAAACAGACAAAAGGAAAAAGAGGCTATCCAAATCTGCCAGGAAAAAATTGAGAAGCATAACCTGCAGATGAAGCTGGTTGATGTAGAATATACTTTTGACCATAATAAAATAATCTTTTATTTTACAGCTGACAACAGGGTTGATTTCCGGGAACTGGTTAAAGACCTGGCATCAATTTTCCGCACCCGTATAGAACTGCGGCAAATCGGTGTCAGGGATGAAGCTAAAATGCTGGGAGGTCTCGGGCCCTGCGGGAGAGGTTTATGTTGCGCTACATTCCTGGGAGATTTTGGGCCGGTTTCAATTAAGATGGCAAAGGAGCAAAACCTTTCTTTAAATCCTACAAAAATATCCGGGATCTGCGGACGCCTGATGTGCTGTCTGCGCTATGAAGCTGAGCATTATGAATGTACGCGCGGGGATTTTCCTGCTACGGGAGAACTGGTTCTCACACCTCACGGTGAAGCGAAGGTCATAGGCCAGAATTTAGTCAAAAAAACAGTCCTTGTTGATTTACTGGAGCTTTGCAGGCAGGAGGAATTCCCCATTGAAGAAATTGAAAAGCTACCTCCTTGTGAAGGCAAGTAATCATGAAAAGCAATGAAAAGAACAGGGACATAATCAAAGGAACTCTGTATATTTGTGCAACCCCTATCGGCAACTTAAAGGATATTACGCTAAGGGCTCTGGAACATTTAAAAGAAGCGGATTTTATTGCAGTGGAGAGCATTAATCATTCCAGGAAACTGTTACACCATTATGGAATCAAGTCTCCCTTGATCTCTTTCAGGGAATCCAACAGGGATAAAAAGAGCGTAGAAATTCTCCAAAAGCTGAAAGAAGGTGCAAAAATTGCCCTGATTAGTGATGCCGGCATGCCCCTTATCTCCGATCCCGGCCGCTATCTGTTAAATCTGCTTTTGGAAGAGGGGATACCCTATACGGTTTTGCCCGGTCCATCTGCTGTACTTACTGCTTTAACTATCTCCGGCTATTCCGGGGATAGATTTGTTTTCTGGGGCTTTTTGAGCAGAGATAGAGCCACAATGAAAAAGGAACTGGAGTCTATTGCCGGGGAGGAAAAAGCGGTTGTTGCTTTTGAATCTCCTCATCGCCTGGTAAAGACCCTTGAGGAAGCGAAAGAAATCTTGCAGGAGAGGGAAATAGCCGTATGCCGTGAGCTGACTAAAAAGTTTGAAGAAGTGCGCCGGGGGAGCGCTGCTCTGCTTCTCGACCATTTCCTCAATACTCCGCCCCGAGGAGAAATAACGCTGGTAATCGCTCCGCAGAGGGAGAAAACAGGTGTAAGGGGAAAGGGAAAAAAAACCAGCGTTGAGCTGGAATTGTTGAAAGAAGAATGCAGACATCTGCTTTTATTGTCTGTCAAAGAGGGCATCCCGCCCAGTGAAGCCGTAAAAAAAGTCGCCCGGGATACCTCCCTAAGTAAAAATGAGGTCTATACCATACTGGTGCAGCTAAAAAGAAAAGGTTTAATAAAACATAATAAATAATTCCTTTTAAACAGCTTTGAGTAATTTGATTAACCAATATTAGCGCTCCATTTTATCAATACACTCCTGGCAGATTATTCTGCCGCTAAATTGCCTTACATTATCAGCGCTGCCACAAAAGATACATGCCGGTTCGTATTTCTTTAAAACAATCTTTTCTCCGTCGACGTAAATTTCCAGAGCATCTTTAATATTAATTCCCAGAGTACGCCGCAACTCTATTGGAATAACAACCCTTCCCAACTCATCCACTTTCCTGACTATTCCTGTTGATTTCAACTTTTAAACCCCCTTTTTACAGTATTCGACATTTCTTTCAACCGGTATTATACCAGTAATTCCCATGAAAAGCAATACCTTACTTATACTAAAAAGTAAAAAATGTCTAAAAAAGTATCGTCTAACAATTTTTGATCAAATAGAGTCGAAGATATAGGGGCATGCGACAAAGTGCGACAAAGGGGACGGTTCTCGCTGTCGCATTTTATAAACGACAATGCGACAAAGGGGACGGTTCTCGCTGTCGCATTTTATAAACGACAAAGGGGACGGTTCTCGCTGTCGCATTTTATAAACAACAACACGTGGCATATCGGCAGGGGATATGCTTTTTCTAGGCCCGCAAACAGCTGGGATTTCCTAAATACATAAACTTGTTAACCGAAAATTGTTTTAATATTTCGCCCAAACCCATCAGATAAAGAGTGGCTGTCTGTATGACGAAGCAAGTGTCATATGAGGGGGAGTACTTTTTTCCGGAGCTGCTTCGCCTCCCATACCCGTAATCTGGATAAAAAATAGAAGCGCCGTTTATCCAAGAGGAGCAAGGATATATCCGCCGCTTCCAGTTAATCCCTATATGTATAACAGCTCCGACCTATTCTCCGGCCTTACAACAGTACGCGCCTCACTGTCGGCACAAGCTGCCAAGGCCGCGGCCGGCTTGTAAAGCCTCTTTATGCAGCTGAAAACCATTATTTATTCAATAATCATCGAATCATTACTTTCATCCCAGCTAACACTTTTTGTAATTTGAAACTCCTGTGGTTCTTTAAGCATTTGATAGACAGTAAGCTTTCCTGTATCCAGATCTAATTTATACTTGGTGATATTCTCAGCCATTTTATTTTCTTCCTTAATACTGCCTTTGTAAACAGTAATCATACACATTAAAATCATCTCCTAGTATTATATTGTATTTTACTTATAAATTATATTACTTATAAATTACTTTCCCCTTTGTAAATTTAAGCAAACACCTCCTATTAGCAACAATAATCTAAAGATTATGCCCTACGAATACCCCACAAATACTCCCAACCATACCGACCGGAAACAATCCGGGTAACAATAATCTATAAATTGTAACACCTCTAACCCGATTTTAAAGATTTTAATTAGGATTGTCAAATTATATTTAGATAGGATTTGTTGGCTTCTCCCTGAAAGTGACCTTGATCCTGTCACCGGGTTGAAGCTCATAATACAAAGAGGATTGGCGTTGATTTACTTCAAAAAAAATGTTTTCGGGATTCAGTTCGGCAATTTTAAAAAAATCTTCCAGTGTACCCATTCCCTTGTATTCGATCTTATCCCCGTCATTTAAGGTCTTATCCGGGTTTGCTTTTTCTCCGTTTAATAAGAGAAAAGGAGTTAATGAAATGCGTTCTTCATTAAGATAGACATGATACTTTTCCGGCGGGAAAAAATCCCTGACCCTTACCAACGGGGCTTTACCTGCCGAAGCTTCGACAATTTCGATTTTATCATTGTTGCTAATTGCCGTCTCCAGTGAAGCTTCTTTCCCGTTTAGAAGTATGCGGGCATTTTCCCCGGGTGTTCCGGGTAAAATTTTTTCTTTGCCATTAATACTAATTTTTATACCCGGACCACGTCGAGCCAGTAATTTCTTGGAACTGAAACCTGCAGCCAGCAGGGCGTTCCCTACCTTAAGGTCGGTATCGATAAGCCGGACTACTTTTCCGTTGATTGTAATGTAGGAGAAACCAAAATATTTTTTTTCCATGGCTGATACGGCGATGCCGAACGGGGTGATTGATTCCGGGCCTTTCAGTTTCTTCCCTTTATATTTAATTTGATAAATCATTTCTCTGCCGCGGATAACAACATTCTCTTGGGGAAGGCCCAGATGTTCAGCCAGCTTTTCACGTAAAAGCGGGGTTTGGCTTCCTCCCCCGATGCAGAACAGCGCACGGGTGGGCCCCTTATTTAATTGCTTAATAACAGAAGCGATTTCTCCGGCAATTTTATTTACCGCAGGTTTTATTACTTCAATAATTTTTTCAGGGGGTAATATGTGATTGTTTCCCAGGATGTCAGTGAACGATATATTTGTTTTTTTCTCAGAAAGCTTTAGTTTTATTTTTTCAGCAGTATTGAAATCCAGGAGATAAGCATCGGCGATCTGTTCGGTAATCTCATCGCCTGCCAGGGGGACCATGGCATAACCGACCACCGTGCCTTTATGAGTTATCGCAATATCTGCCGTTCCTGCCCCAACATCCACCAGGGCAAGGTTGAGCGAACGATATTCCTTTGGTATGGTAACGTTCAGGGCGGCAATAGGCTCAAGGGTAAGATTGGTGATGGTCATACCATGGGCTTCTACAACCGATAGAAGACTGTCTATAACTACCCGGGGAAGAAAAGTAGAGAGCACCTCAACCCCCATTTTATTCCCTCTCTGCCCCAATAAACTGGTGATCGGATAATCATCGAGGTAGTAGGCAACAGTGGTATACCCTATGCAGTAGTATGTTTCATTGGGGTGTATTTCTTCATGCACAAGTATTTCTTGCGATTTTTCAACCGCTTCCAGCTCAAGTGAGGCTATCTCTTCCTTGCGGATTTTGTGTGCACCTTCTAATTTTCTCTCCGCCAGGTGCCGGCAGGTTTTCAGTGCTCTTCCGGCAGCTGCAAGTGCAACTTTATGCAAGGTAATGCCCAGTTTATTTTCCAGAGCTTTTTTTACTGTTCCTACAGTCTGTATGACTCCCTCAATATTGTGAATTTGCCCATCGAGCATGTCCCTTTGAGGATGATAAGCGATCTCAGTTGCCAAAACATCCAGTTTTTCCTTATTGGGGTAACATACAAGGCCTATTACGCTTCTGGTACCTATATCCATGGCAAATACAAGCTTTTCTGGGTCTACCACAATACTGCTCCGGGCCAATATAACCACCTCTTGCTAATAGGATTTCGGCGAATTTTGAAAAGGCATGCCTGTTTCGAATCTTTATCACTATTTCAACTTTTGGATGTATTTTCCTGCATCTGTTTGCCTTAAATATTCCTTTGTGGTATAATTTAAAGCCGAAGAATACAATATTTCGTTGCTGATGGACGGTGTATCATGTCAAAAAATACTTATTATATTACCACTCCAATTTATTATCCCAGCAATAAGCTTCACATAGGAAATTCTTATACTACTGTGGCTGCCGATGCCCTGGCCAGGTTTAAAAGGCTTACCGGGTTTGATGTCAGGTTTCTTACCGGAACGGATGAGCACGGGCAGAAAATACAGCGCAGCGCTGCGGATGCCGGAAAGGAACCCCAGGTCTTTGTAGATGAAATAGTAGCCTGGATTAAGGACCTCTGGTCGGCTCTTGATATTTCTTACGATGATTTTATAAGAACAACGGAGCCGCGCCACAAACAGGCAGTAGAACAGATTTTCAACAGGCTTTATCAGCAGGGAGATATATACAAGGGCAGGTATGAAGGCTGGTACTGCACACCTTGCGAATCATTCTGGACAGCCAGGCAAGTAGAGGATGGCAACTGTCCGGATTGCGGAAGGCCTGTTGAGAAGGTAGCTGAAGAAGGGTATTTTTTTCGAATGTCAAAATACGCTCCCCGGCTACTGGAGCATATTAACGCCAACCCTGATTTTATTCAACCCGTGTCGCGAAAAAACGAAATGATTAATAATTTTTTAAAGCCGGGGCTGGAAGATCTCTGTGTTTCACGGACCACCTTTGATTGGGGCATTCCGGTGTCTTTTGATAAAAAACACGTTGTCTATGTTTGGCTGGATGCTCTGAGCAATTACATTTCCGCCCTGGGCTATGGGAGCGGGGATGAAAGCCTATTGCATAAGTACTGGCCGGCTGATGTCCACCTGATCGGTAAAGATATCGTCCGCTTCCATACCATATACTGGCCAATATTTTTAATGGCGCTGGGTTTGCCACTTCCCAGACAGGTTTTTGGCCATGGCTGGTTAATCCTGAAGGAAGGAAAGATGTCCAAATCTAAAGGGAATGTTGTCGATCCCATGGTTCTTATTCAGCGCTACGGTTCAGATAGCGTTCGTTATTTTCTGTTAAGGGAGATACCCTTTGGGACGGATGGAGTTTTCAGCAATGAATCCATGCTGCAGCGGATTAATACGGATCTGGCAAATGATCTGGGAAACCTGCTCAGCCGGACAGTAACCATGGTTGAGCGGTTTTTTGGAGGTATTATACCTGCTCCTGCAGTTAAGGGTAATGCTTATCCCAGTGACAGGGAACTCCGTGAAACGGCTTTAAGCACTCCTTCAAAGATGGTCAAACTTATGGATAATCTCCAGCTGAGCGGTGCTCTGGAAGTACTCTGGGCGCTGATCCGGCGTTCTAACAAATATATTGATGAGAATACTCCCTGGGCACTTGCAAAAAAAGAGGAAGAAAAAGAACGTTTGGGAACTGTGCTCTATAACCTTTGTGAGTCCCTGCGTTTTATAAGCGTACTTCTCCTGCCTTTTATGCCGCGTACGCCGGAGCGTATCTGGTCACAGCTCGGTATCCGCTCGATGGGAAATTTACATGTTTGGAAAAGCCTGCAGGAATGGGGGCAGCTAAAACCCGGAATTAAAGCTCAACGCATGGATGATCTCTTCCCCAGGCTGGACTTGGAGCAGGAGTTAAAATATTTACTGGAGAGGGAGAACGATAAAGCGGTAAAAGAAGGAAAAAAGGAGAGAGATACAGTGGAAGAAAAAGAAGAAAAAAAAGTGGATTTAATTTCTATCGATGATTTTGCCAGGGTTGATATAAGGGTCGCCGAAATCCTTTCCGCCGAGCCTGTACCCAAGACCGACAAACTGCTCAAGCTTATTTTAAACATCGGGGAAGAGGAAAGGCAGGTTGTGGCGGGTATTGCACTTCATTATTCTTCCGAGGAACTTATCGGAAAAAAGGTCCTCTTTGTATCCAATTTAAAACCGGTAAAGCTGCGCGGTTTGCTCTCCGAAGGGATGATTCTGGCCGCTACAAGCCCCGAAGGAAAGGTTGTTCTAACCGCTGTTGACGCCGACATTGCTCCAGGGAGCAAAATTTCATGAGCAGTACAGGCGGTACTAACCTGAGCAGCGCAAAAGTTTTTCCCTTCCTGGTAGACAGCCACGCGCATCTTGACTTTAATAGCTTTGATGGTGACAGGGAAAAAGTTCTGGAACGGGCGGAAAACCGCGGTTTAAAATTAATTATCAATATTGGTTGCGACCTGCAGTCCTCACAGAAATCAATTCAACTGGCGGAAAAATACCCCATCATCTATACAGCTGTGGGGATTCATCCGCATGAAGCCGCAAAAGTGCCTTCGGATTATATTAAATTGCTGCGGGAAATGTCTGCCCACCCCAAAGTTGTTGCTATTGGCGAAATCGGGCTGGACTATTTCCGGAACCGCTCTCCGCGGGAACGGCAGAAAGAGGTTTTTCGCAGGCAATTGCAGCTTGCCCGTGAAGTAAATCTCCCGGTAGTGCTTCATGATCGCGATGCACATGAGGAAATGATGTCCATTTTGGAGACTGACGGGTTGCCTCCTGCAGGAGGAGTTATGCATTGTTTCTCCGGAGATTTGTCTCTGGCAAAAAAATCAGTGGAGATGGGTTTATATATTTCTATCGCCGGTCCGGTAACCTATCCAAAAAATAAAGCATTGGGCCAGGTGGCAGCAACTGTGCCTGCTGACAGGCTTTTAATCGAAACAGATGCTCCATTCTTGCCGCCCGCTTTTATGCGCGGCAAAAGGAACGAACCTGGCAACGTGGCTTTTACTGCCGAAAAAGTTGCTGCTTTAAGGGGTACTACCGGGGAGAGAATCGGGCGCATCTGTTTGGAAAACACAAAGCGTTTATTTTCTATAGAGTAGCAAGAAATGATGTTTATCTTACGGATAAAACGAATAAAGTAGAACAATAATGCAGAAATAAAACATGCCGAAATAATACATAATGATGTTTATGTTTTTATCTCAGAGCATACGCAAAATAGCGTATGCTTTATATTTTTTTGGAAAAAATGCAGACAGTGCTCCCTGAAATAAAAATCCTCAAAATAATGACTATCATGTATTAGCAAGTTCGTCCTGGCCGGTATTACTTTACTACGGTTTAAAAAGGCGAGTATATAATTAGCTGCTATTGTTTATACTAATGAATGTTTGTGGATATTGACAGTTAAAAGAGAAAGAAAAAGAAAAAGGAGATAACTTCTGGAGGGGGTTTGTATGTCAGAGAGCGACACTGTACCAATATGCAGTGAAAGGGGTAACAATTGGAAAAGCGGTAAGGAAAAAGGGGACAGGAAGGAAGGGAAACTACACAGCTGGTTCAACGCGAAAAACTTAAAAAAAATAGCAGTATCCGTTATTGCCGTTGCAGTGCTGATTACGGTTTTTTTTATCCAGTACTGTAAATCAGAGGTATCAATAGACGAAGAAAAAGATTCCCTGTTATTAACACAGAAGGAAGCGGTATCCGCAGGCCCGGATAAACCCGGAGAGCCTGTTGAAAGTTTAGAGTTTACTCGCGAATTGGCAGAGAAAAATATAATAAGAGAAGCTCTACCCTTCACGACGGTAAGGGTAAATAACCCTGATCTGGATTGTGGCGTTGTGAGGGTGATTGAAGAAGGAGAAGAGGGAATAATAGAACACGTTGTCGAGGTTAAAAAAAGAGATGGCCGGGAAGTATCGAGGAAGGTGGTCTCAAGCGAAATTATTAAACCGCCTGTTAATCGCGTGCTGGAATACGGAGAAAAAAATACCATTTCGCGTGGAGGCAGGAACTACCGGTATGCAAAAGTACTCTATGTGAATGCTACTGCGTATTGCCCGGGCACTCCAGGTTCCGGTTGTCCCATTGACGAGCGTGGAGCCGCGCATTGTACGGGTTTTTATAATGACGGCTTTACGTTTACGGGGAAAAAGGCTGTTGCAGGTGACGGCAGCATAACAAATCCGCATATTATCGCCGTTGACCCCGCTGTTATTCCCCTGAAGGCCATGGTTTACCTGGAAGGTTACGGGTTCGCCGTAGCCGAGGATACGGGTAGCGCGATAAAAAAGAACAGCATTGATTTGTTGTTTGATCATCACGAAGATGCACGCAGGTTTGGTAGAAAAGAATTAAAACTATATCTCCTTGCAGATTAGAATAACGGCTTTGATTCTTTTTAATTGACAAGCTAATTTGAATATGATAGAGTACGCATGTGAGTCCCAACCTCACAGATTTAATATTAGGAGGTATGTTATTAATTATGTTGGGTAGAGTTAAGTGGTTTAATAAAGAAAAAGGCTACGGGTTTATTGAACGAGAGGATGGGGATGATGTCTTCGTCCACTACTCTGCCATTCAAGAAGACGGTTTTAAAAGCCTGAACGAAGGGCAAGAAGTAGAATTTGAGATCGTGGAGGGGAGCAGGGGCCCTCAGGCGGCAAATGTTGTGAAGGTGTAATCTGTGAGGTATGGTGGGATAACAGTTTTAAAATTGCTATTGAAGTAATACCTAACCTCGAAAGTAGAGAAGAGGGGCAAACCATGTCCCTCTTTTTCTATACAAACCCCGAACAGGTGCCAAAAATGTCTGCCCTGCTCCGCTTATTAATGATAACAGGCCGTAATACGCATCATTTGCATTAATTTATCACCTGGGAAGGATTTATTTACTTTTTAGGGAATATTATAACACTACAGCAAGTGTAAGATGCTATGAAGAATAGGATTGGAAAGGGGAAAAGATTTCATGCAGATTAATACGCGGGGCAAAAACATGGAGATCACTCCGGCGCTGCAGGAGTACGTGGAAAAAAGGCTGAGCAAGCTTGAAAAATATCTGGGGACCGATAATTCAGGTATTGAAGCCCAGGTCACTCTTAGCGTAACCAAGGAGAATCATATTGTAGAAGTTACTATCTCAATCGGCGGACTGCTCCTGAGAGGGGAAGAGGCGACACAGGATATGTACGCTTCTATTGATCTGGTGGTTGATAAAATTGAGCGTCAGATTCATAAATATAAAACCAGAATCAACCGGAAACTGAGGCAGAAAGGTTTTAAAGAGCTAAACGAGCAATTTTTTGGCAGTAAGCGCAGGGAAGAGGAAGAAACTGAGCCGCAGATTGTGAGGACAAAGCAATTTATTATGAAACCAATGCCTGAAGAGGAGGCTATATTGCAAATGAACCTCCTCGGTCACGATTTTTTTGTTTTTACCAATGCGGAAACTGAAGAAATAAACGTGCTCTACAAACGGAAAGACGGCAATTACGGACTGATTGAACCTAAGGGATAAGCTGATGCGGTTTACGGGATTTTCAATCTGGAGTATAAACATACGATCTATCCAATCTATAATAATCAAGCTCTTGCGGATCATTTTTCAGGTGGAGCAGGGTTTGTCTTCGGGCTCTTTCCGGATTTCCGGTTTTTCCCGGTCAATTATTTAACCTTAGTAGTTGCACACCGGCGATTGCCGGTGTTTCACTTCCCCTGGAGTAAGTGGAGGAGGCATGAAATAATGAATGAAGCAGTGAATGTCATTCTTTTTGAAGGAGGCAGTCCGATTGGTGAAATAGAAAAGATGCTTGTAAAAGTCCGGCATGCTGTGATGCTGGACAACATCGCCAAGATGAAGCAGATAAAAGAGATCGGTGCGCTTTATCTTCTAACAAACTATCCCTTGCTGGCTGAAGAAGCTGAAGCCCTGGGGGTTAAAGTTATAAAAAGCGGGAGCGGCGATAATTTTCATTTTGGTAAAGTGCTTTCGGGACTAATAAACAGGGAGAAGCTGCAGAATGTTCTTTATATGGGCGGGGCAAGCATTCCCCTGGTAACGGCAGGTGAGCTGCAGGAGATCTGCCGGCATTTATTGAATTCCGGGCCTGCTATCTATTCAAATAATGCCCAGTCGGCCGATATTATTGCCTTTACGCCGGGGGAGCTTATTAATAAGATAGATCCACCCATCATGGATAATATTCTTGCTGTAGCCCTGAGGGATGGAACGGGTGTTGTGCATAAGCTATTTAAAAATAGTGCCGGGCTGATCTTTGATCTTGATACCCCTGCCGATTTGCTGATTTTGGCCGGGAGCCCCTTTGCCGGCCCCCGGGCACGCAAGGTGCTGGACAGCCTGGATCTCGATCTCTCGCGTCTGGAAAGGGCAAAAGAAGTTCTCGGGGGGGATTACGAAGAAGCCCTGCTTTTAGGTCGGGTAGGGGCACCGGTAATCGCCTACATCAATCAGAACCTGAAACTGCGACTGCGCATTTTTTCTGAAGAAAGAGGGATGAAGGCTCTCGGACGGGAGGAAAAGGGCAACGCTATCTCCCTGATGGGCTTTTTCCTGGAAGAAGTTGGCCCCGATAAGTTTATGAGATACCTGGAGAAGGTTGCCCGTTGCGCTTTTCTGGATACCAGGGTGCTCATGATCCATCTTCTTCATCATAGGCTTTCTACCGAAGAGCGTTTTCTTTCCGATCTCGGCCTCTGGCAGGAAATGAAAAACCCCGTTATGAAAGAGTTCACCAGGGCTGCTGTGGAAGCGGAGATCCCTGTTATCTGCGGCGGGCATTCTCTAGTCCTTGGAGGTTTATGGGCGCTGGTCGATGAGATAGGCCCCACGCACAGCTTTGGACAGGTTTACCAACTTTAGCTTGTGTCCTGAAGGAGGTTAATATCAGATGAAGTTCTATCACTTAAAGCAACTCTCCCCGGAAGAGTACCGGTTGCTGCTGCGCCGTTCGGAGACAGATATTACCAGGCACTTGAATCTTGCCATGGAGGTGATAGACCGTGTGCGGGAGGAAGGTGACGCTGCCGTTTTCGATTATACGGAGAAGTTCGACGGTGTTTCTCTGAAAGAAAAAGGTCTGCGGGTGAGAGAGGAAGAAATAGAAGAGGCATACGGCAAATTGGATGCAAAGACCAGGGATACCCTGGAATACGCTGCCGCAAATATAAAAAAATTTCACCAGGAGCAGCTTCCCTCCGGAATGTGGCTGAAGGAGATCGAAGAAGGATTGCTGGCGGGGGAGAAGACAACTCCTATTGCCGATGTTTGTTTATATGTTCCCAGGGGTAAGGGGAGTTTCCCTTCGGTTATGCTGATGCTGGGGGTGCCTGCGGTTGTAGCGGGGGTGCCGCGCATCGCCGTCTGTACTCCACCCGGCCCTGAAGGGGCTGTAGATGCAGCTACCCTTGCCGTAGCCCGTATACTGGGAATTGAAGAAATATACAGAGTCGGGGGGATGCAGGCACTGGCAGCTGTTGCATTCGGTACGGAGAGTATTCCGCGCTGTCATAAGTTAACCGGCCCCGGCAACGCTTATGTAAATGCTGCCAAACGGATACTTTACGGAGTGCTGGATGTAGGCCTGCCGGCGGGTCCCAGTGAGGCGATTATTCTTGCCGATGAATTAGCGGATGCTAAGACGGTAGCGCTGGATTTGTTAATTGAGGCAGAACACGGGCCTGATTCCGCCTCGCTGCTTGTGACACATTCCCGGGAGCTGGCGGAAAAAGTAGCCCGGGTTATCCCCGGCTATATTAATAAATTACCTGAAGAAAAAGCAGCTTTTGTGCGGAAAGTATTTAATAATTATGGGGGCGTTGTACTAACCGAGGATCTGGAGGATTCGATAAAATTTGTCAACGATTATGCACCCGAGCATCTGGAGGTATTGACTGCCGATCCTTTTTCACTGCTTACCCGGATAAAAAATGCGGGGGAAATATTGCTTGGCCCGTACACACCGATTACACTCTGTAATTTTCTTTTAGGTCCCAATGCTATTTTGCCGACAGGTTCATTTGCAAAAACATTTTCCGGGGTATCGGTGCATGATTTTTTAAAACGCTCTTCCTTTGGTTATGTTACCGGAGAAGGGTTCAAAAGGGTAAAGGAGAAGGCGATCCATTTTGCAGAAGTAGAAGGGTTCTCCGCCCACGCCATGGCGGTCAGGGAAAGAGATTCTTAAATAATAGACAGGATAATTATCTCGTACAAGGAGGTCTGATTATACATGCAGGTAACGGCCCGGAGAAAAACTGCTGAATCTGAAATTGTGGTTAAAGTAGATTTTGGCCCCCGATATGAAAACCCCAAAAAAGGATTGCAGACACCGATGCCCTTTTTTAACCATATGCTGGAACATATCATTGCTCGCGGGGAGTTTAACCTGGCAGTAAATGTCGAATTAAAGGAGCTATATCTCACCCATGTTATCTGTGAAGATGTGGGGATTACGATGGGGAAAGCGATCAAGGCATATGTCGAGTCCAGGCTGCAGGACGGCCTTGCGGGATATGGGTCGGCCTTTGCCGTTATCGACGAAGCCCTTGCCCAGGCCGTAATCAGCTTTGAGAACAGGGCTTATCTTGATTTTTCCCACCCGGGTGTTAACATTCCGTTGCAAACCGAAAATACCAACTCGGAGGACCTGAAAACATTTTTTGAGGGTTTTGTGCAGGGGGCTTGCTGCACCCTGCATCTAAATATTAACAAGGGAAGCAATGGTCATCACATCTGGGAGGCGCTGTTCAGAGCTTTTGGAGAAGCTCTTTTTCATGCGCTGGAGTTAAGGGAATGGAGAAAGGGTATTACCTCGGGTGTAGCCGGCGCCATTCAAACGGATGTAACGGTTAAATAACCGGTGCGGGAACAGCTCTTAAGGACCCGTGCGGACAGGAGCCCGGCTGCTGCAACTTAGCAGGAAAGAGGTAAAAAGCTGTGCTGGATTTTAAAAGAAAGATAATTTTTGATATGGACGGGGTTATTACGGCAGAGGAATGCTACTGGAACGCCGCAGCGTTGACCGTATGGGAACTATTGTACGGAAAACACTACCTGGGACTTTCCCCGGGGGAAGAACTTCCGGTTTTCAGCGCCTTTCCGGATACCCGGGATATCAGCAGTATTAGAAGAGTTATCTTCCAGCGGGACAAGGTGATCGCCTACTTTAAGCAGAAAGCAGTAAATTCCAACTGGGATCTGGCTTTTTTATGCTTTGCTTTTCAGCTGGCGCTCATCTTAAAAGAGTTTTCCCGCTGCGGGCCGGAAAATAAAGGTTTTACTTGCCCGGCGGCAAAGGAGGGTATTACGCCGGAGCTTCTTCATGATTTATCTGCGCTGCTGTCACTGCCGGATAGATCCTGGAAACCATCATTCGAGTCCATACTGGGGGAATGGACGGGCAATGCCTGCGGAAGAGATTTGCCCGAAAAGCTTGCTTTGCCTTTTTCCGGGGAGTGCCTGCAGATTGCCCGCAAAACATTTTCCCCATTTTCTCCCTTGTGGGAAGGTGTAAAGGATATTTTCCAGGAGTGGTACCTGGGGGAAATAAATTATAAGGAAATATATGCCAGAGAGCCTCGCCTGACGGGTAAAAAAGGGCTTATAGAAGATGAAGCCCCTTTACTGGAGATCAATAAAATAAGGGCTACCCTGGACAGATTACACAATAAAGGATGGATTCTGGGGATAGCAACGGGGAGGCCTTTCAGCGAGCTTTATCTTCCTCTGCAAAAGATGGGTATCTGGAATTATTTTGACACTGACTCCATAGTAACTTATGATGATGTGAGCAAGGCAGAAGAGGACCTGCAGGGTTGCCTTCCGCAAAAGATATCTCTGGGAAAGCCCCATCCTTTTTCTTTTCTCAAGTCCTACTGGGGAAAGAGCTACAGCAACAGCCGGATGCTTTCAGCGGATGGCCTGCAGCCGGAGAAAGGAAAGTGCTGGATTGTCGGGGATTCTATGGCCGATCTGCTGGCTGCCCGGAAGATGGGCGCTTTGTTCATCGGTGTCTTAACCGGGCACGGCGGTGCTGAAAGTAGCAGATTATTTGAAAAAGAAGGAGCGCGGGCGGTGCTTGCAGATATGACTGAAATTCCCCGTTTTCTCGAAGCAAACGGCGCCAATATTGGCGATATATGAACCGGTGCTTGTATTTTTGCTGTCTTTTTAGTAGAATTATTCTACATAAAAGATAAAAGTCCAGGAGGTTAAGCTCCAGGAGGAGATATTATGGGATTATTTACCAAAATTTTCGGCGATCCTCATGTTAGAGAGGCAAAAAAACTCTGGCGTTTTGTTGAAGAGGTAAATTCTTATGAGGAACGCATGAAAAAGCTAAAGGATAGCCAGTTTCCGGAGATGACCGCTCAATTTAAAGAAAAGCTGCAGAACGGGGAATCCCTGGATGATATTTTGCCCGAGGCATTTGCCCTGGTCCGGGAGGCTTCCTGGCGTACCCTGGGGATGAGGCCTTTTGATGTCCAGGTGCTTGGAGGTATAGTATTGCACCAGGGCCGTATAGCCGAGATGAAAACCGGTGAAGGTAAAACCCTTGCCGCTACGATGCCCGCATATCTTAACGCCTTAACCGGGCGGGGGGTTCATATCGTGACTGTAAACGATTACCTTGCCAGAAGGGACAGCGAGTGGATGGGGCCGGTTTATCAATTTCTCGGGTTAGAGGTTGGACTCATCGTCCACGGTTTGAATTCCGGTGAACGCAAAGTTGCCTATAATGCAGATATTACTTATGGAACCAACAATGAATTCGGCTTTGATTACCTGCGTGATAACATGGTGCTGCATCAGGAGCAACTGGTGCAGAGGCCCCCGTATTATGCTATCGTTGACGAAGTGGATAGTATCCTCATTGACGAAGCCAGGACACCTTTGATTATCTCCGGCGCGGCGGAGAAACCGACCGAGTATTATGAAAAGTTTGCCGCTTACGTTCCCCGCCTGAAGAGGGATACCGATTATACCGTTGATGAAAAAGCACATATCGTGATACTAACGGAAAGCGGGGAGGAGCGGTTTGCAAAATTTTTAGAGAAAGAGCTGCATATCAAGAATATTACTGATGAAGAGAATACAACGCTGCGGCAGGAAATGGAGAACTATCTTCAACAGGCTTTAAAGGCTCACGCTCTCATGAAGAGGGACAGGGATTATGTTGTAAAAGACGGAGAGGTAGTCATTGTTGACGAGTTTACCGGACGGCTGATGTTCGGCAGGCGCTACAGCGATGGCCTGCATCAGGCCATTGAAGCAAAGGAGAAGGTCAAAGTCGCCCGTGAAAGCCGTACCCTGGCCTCCATTACATTCCAGAACTACTTTCGCATGTATGAAAAGCTGGCGGGGATGACAGGGACCGCTGTTACCGAAGAGGAAGAGTTCAGGAAAATTTATGGAATGGACGTAGTGATCATCCCTACCAATGAACCGATGATCAGGAAAGATCTCCCGGATTTAATTTATCGCACTGAACAGGCCAAGTTCAAGGCTGTAGTGGAGGAGATTGCAGAGCGGCATAAGAAGGGGCAGCCTGTCCTGGTGGGGACTATTTCTATCGAGAAATCCGAAGAGTTGAGCCGGATGCTCTCTAAAAGAGGTATCCGGCACCATGTGCTTAACGCCAAGTTCCACGAAAAGGAGGCGGAAATTGTCGCCCAGGCCGGGAAAAAAGGGGCTGTGACAATCGCTACGAATATGGCCGGGCGGGGGACCGATATTGTTCTGGGGGGCAATATTGAGCCGGAAATTGAGAAAATACGGGAAGATGATGGGCTATCCCCGGAACAAAAAGAGGAGAAGATAAAACAGCTTACCGCATTATGGAAAACCTGGCATGACGAAGTTGTCAGTCTCGGGGGGCTGCATATTATTGGGACTGAACGGCATGAATCCAGACGAATAGATAACCAGCTCAGGGGGCGTTCGGGGCGGCAGGGAGACCCCGGTTCCTCATTGTTTTATGTATCGCTGGAAGATGATCTGATGCGGCTTTTCGGTTCGGACAATGTAAGGTCGATTATGGAAAGGCTTGGTATGGAGGACGACCTTCGCATTGAGCATCCGATGATCAGCAGAGCCATTGAAAATGCCCAGAAAAAGGTTGAAGGCCGGAACTTTGAAATTCGCAAGCATATCCTTGAATATGACGATGTGCTCAATCAGCAAAGGGAAGTAATCTACAAGCAGCGCCGCCAGGTCCTGGAGGGGGAAAACCTGCGTGATAATATCATGCACATGGTTGAGGAAATTATTGACGCTTCTCTTGCGGTTTATGCCGGGGAAAAGCCTGATGAAGAGGAACGCGATTTAAAAGGCTTGTTGCGGTATGCGGAGAAAATCTACCTGCCCGTGGGGAGTTTAAGCTACGAAGAGCTAAAAGCTCTTGAGCATGAAGAGTTAAGGGAAAAGCTTCTCCAGGAGGCTTCTAATTTTTATGACCGGCGGGAAAAAGAAATGGGTCCGGAAGTTATGCGTGAGCTGGAGAGGGTAGTTCTTTTGCGTACCGTGGATAGCAAATGGATGGAACATATTGATGCCATGCATGAACTGCGTCAGGGGGTTTGGCTCAGAGCTTTCGGCCAGAGGGATCCTCTCATTGAGTACAGATATGAAGCCTATGAAATGTTTCAGGAGATGATTCGTTCAATTCAGGAAGAGGTAGTTCGCCTTCTCTATCATTTAAAAGTAAGCCGTGCTCCGGAGAGGGAGATGGCCGCTACACCAACAGCGAGCCTTAAACAAGAGAATGCGGGAGCAATGAATGAAGCAAAGGGAACAGCAAAAGAAGCCGCGGTTGTAAAGAAAAAACCTGTTACCGTGAAAAAAGTGGGGAGAAATGATCCCTGTCCCTGCGGCAGCGGCAAAAAATATAAGAAATGCTGTGGAGCAGTAGAAGGGCACTAAATGCGGGTTATAGGAGGGTTGCTATGTCAAGCATATTAAAAGAACGATGGGAAGAACAAAAAAGAAGGCTTGAAGAATGGGGGAGGTCTCTTTGACCTTGAGAATAAAAGAAAGAGAGTAAAAGAACTTGAGGAAACAGCTGCTAAGCCGGATTTTTGGAATAATAATGAAGATGCTCCCGTGATAATGCAGGAGATTGGACGGTTAAAAGAAAGGCTCGAGACCTATGACCGGTTAGCCGGTCTGCTTGAAGAATGGGATGTGTTACTTCAGCTTTACGAGGAAGATAGCGGCGGGGAAGATGTGCCGGAGCTCCTGCAAGAGGCGGAGAATCTGGATAGGGAAATAGATGCTGTACTGCAAAAAGAAGAACTAAGCATGCTTTTCAAGGGGCGTTATCACGATAATAATGCAATTGTCTCCCTTCACCCCGGTGCGGGGGGGCTGGAAGCCCAGGATTGGGCAGAAATGCTCTTGCGCATGTATACACGGTGGTCGGAGAAGAAAGGATATGCATTAGAAGTGCTTGATCTTCTGCCTGGTGAGGAGGCGGGCATTAAAAGCGTCACCTTTCTTGTTAAGGGTGAAAAAGCTTATGGTTATCTGGAGGCGGAACGGGGAGTTCACCGGCTGGTGCGCATATCCCCTTTTGATACCGGGGGACGCAGGCATACCTCTTTTGCATCAGTGGATGTATTACCGGAAGTAGAAGCAGGAAAAGATGTGGACGTGAGTCCTGATGACCTGAGGATAGATACTTTCCGATCACATGGAGCAGGCGGGCAGCATGTAAATACAACTGACTCTGCCGTGAGGATAACACATTTGCCTACAGGGCTGGTTGTAACATGCCAAAATGAACGCTCGCAGCATAGTAATAGAGAAAGAGCTATGCGCATACTGCTGGCAAAGCTGGCAGACCTGGCACAAAGACAGCAGAAAGAGGAACTGAACTCGCTCAGGGGGGAGCAAAAGGAGATCGCCTGGGGCAGCCAGATACGCTCCTATGTTTTTCATCCCTATTCCCTGGTCAAAGACCATCGTACAGGGGTAGAGATCGGTAACATTCAGGCTGTTATGGACGGGGATATTGACCCCTTTCTGGAAGCTTACCTGCGTTACAGCTCAGGACTGCACTTTTCAGGCCGCGATGAAAGGGCTGGACATAAATAATGTCAAAAAAACTTATCTGGGAACTGATGGGTGTTATATTGGGAACGCTGCTCATGGCTTTGTCTTATGCGTTGTTCCTAATTCCCAATAAACTTGCAGCAGGCGGTATCAGCGGCCTGGGTATCATTCTTTATCACCTTTACCAGTTTCCGGTAAGTTTAAGTGTTTTTGTGGGCAACGTTCCCCTGTTTATTTTAGCCTGGATTACCCTGGGTTGGAAATTTGTTGCCCACAGCTTGATTGGTACAATTCTATTGCCTCTGATGCTGGAGATCACAGCTTCTTTGCCGGTGGTTACCAATGATTTGCTTTTAGCTTCTGTTTTTGGAGGTGCAGGGGTAGGCCTTGGGCTTGGTCTCGTTTTCCGCTCACAGGGTTCTACGGGTGGAACGGCGATTGTAGCGCAGCTGATCAATCATTTTACGGGCTTAAGCAGCGGCGAAAGCCTTATTGGTGCAGATCTTGCAATTATAGTTGCTGCGGGCTTTATTTTTTCCCCCGAGGTGGCAATGTTTGCAGTCCTTTCCCTTTTTGTGAGCAGCAAGGTCATAGATTTTGTTCAGGAAGGTTTTTCTTTTTCCAAAGCGGCGATGATCATCAGCGCAAACAAAAGCGATATGATAAGCCGGAGAATAATGGAGGAACTGGGGCGGGGCGCTACTTTTTTGGAAGGCCGCGGTGCTTATTCGGGTGAGAACAAAGATATTATTCTCTGTGTGGTATCTCAGGCCCAGGTAACTCGGTTAAAAAATATCGTGCGGGAAGTGGACCCGGGAGCTTTTGTGATTGTGAGTAACGTTGGGGAGGTTCTGGGGGAAGGTTTTGGCCCAATCCAGTAAAAGATGACAGAAAGGGGTATAAAATTGCAGGCAATATCGGCTGCCACAGTAGAAGAATTAAGGTTAAAAGCCAGAAAACTGCGCAAAGATGTCATTACAATGATCTATGAAGCTGGTTCCGGTCATCCGGGAGGCGCATTATCTGTTCTGGACATTCTGGTGGTTCTGTACTACAAGGTAATGAATATTGATCCCCAAATTGAAAAAAATCCTCACCGCGACAGGTTAGTTTTGAGCAAAGGACATGCATGCCCCGCACTTTATGCCGTTTTAGCGGATAAAGGTTTTTTCCCTCCCGCGTATTTATCCAGCCTGCGAAAGATCGGTTCTCCTCTTCAGGGCCATCCCGATATGCGCAAGACACCGGGGATAGATATGTCAACAGGTTCACTGGGACAGGGGCTTTCCGCAGCAAATGGCATGGCACTGGCGGCCAGGCTCAATCAGTCACTATACCGTACATATGTAATACTGGGGGATGGAGAGAGCCAGGAGGGCCAGGTATGGGAAGCGGCAATGACTTCTGCCCACTACCGGCTGGACAATTTGACTGCTTTTTTGGATTATAATGGTTTGCAGATCGATGGGTGGATTCGCGATGTGAAATCTCCCGAGCCACTGGCTGACAAGTGGCGGGCCTTTGGCTGGCATGTATTGGAAGTCGACGGACACGATTACGCTTCACTGCTTGAAGCAATAGGGAGGGCCAACTCTTATAAAGGTGCTCCGACGATGATTATTGCTCATACAGTAAAAGGAAAAGGGATATCTTTTATGGAAAATCAAATCGACTGGCACGGCAGGGCTCCGAACAAGGAAGAGTACGAAAAAGCCCTGGCTGAACTGGAACATTGAAGGGAGGGAATGCTTTGAGGGAAGAGATGGCTACCAGGGAAGCATACGGTAAAGCCCTTGTAAAGCTGGGACGTAATAATTCTAAAGTTGTTGTGCTTGATGCAGATCTGTCTAAATCTACAAAAACCGTTCTTTTCGCCGAGGAATTTCCCTTGCGTTTTTTTGATATGGGAGTTGCTGAGGCTGATATGATGGGAACGGCTGCAGGGCTTGCGGCTTCGGGTTTTATACCCTATGTCAGCACCTTTGGGGTATTTGCAACAGGAAGGGTTTATGACCAGATACGCAGTTCTATTGCCTATACAAAATTAAACGTTAAAATTGCCGCTTCTCATACAGGGATTACCGTAGGCGAGGATGGTGCATCCCACCAGTCGATTGAAGATATCGCTCTTATGCGTGTTTTGCCCAATATGACTGTAGTTGTACCGGCAGATGCGCAACAGACATGCCTGGCGGTAGAAGCCGCAGCAAAACATGAAGGCCCGGTTTACCTGCGGCTGGGCAGGCCAAAAGTTCCCCCCGTCATCCCGGAAGGGTTGCCTTTTGAGCTGGGTAAGGCGCAGTTGCTCAGGGAAGGGGACGACCTGGTTTTTATTGCTGCGGGGATAACGGTAAAGCTTGCCCTAGAAGCAGCTTCCCTCATGGAGGGGCAAGGTATCAGCGCCGCTGTCGTCAATGTACATACTATCAAACCGCTGGATGAAGCTCTTTTACTGCAGCTAGCCCAAAAAACGGGTGCAATTGTTACCGCAGAGGAGCATAGTGTTATCGGGGGGTTAGGAGGCGCAGTAGCGGAGCTTATTTCTGAAAATTATCCTGTTCCGGTTATGAGGGTTGGGATAAATGATTGCTTTGGAGAATCGGGTTCTCCAAAGGAGCTGCTCCAGAAGTATGGCTTAACAGCGGAAAAAATGGTTGCCGCCGGCAGAGCGGCTCTGGAGAAAAAAGCGCGTGTTTATTGATTCTTTTTTCGGTCCTTCGACTCTGCAATATATATTTTGCAAGTTGTGGCGTTACTCCCCGTATTTATGAATATAATAAAGTGCGCTTGAGATGAGAACGAGTGCTGATGCGCTAAACGCAAATGCTTGCAATAGCGCGGAAGCAAAAAAGCTGATGCAAGAGAGCAATTGCAAAATCCCCTGGGTTTTACCCCGGGGATTTGCCTTTAATCCGGCTGAAAAAACCAGGGGGATTATGTGCCGGGGATTATTTTCCTGCTCTAATTTCAAGCTATTAACCTGCCGACTGCAAAGAGAAGTTGTTTGGTTTACCTGCTGTTCAATATGGAGAGGCTAAAACATAGAAGGTATAGAAAAAAAAGGGCTGAGGGATCAAAAGCGCCCCGAGTTTTGTTAGAATTCCTGCTAACAAGAACGGTTATGTCACAATGTCCGGCTGGTTTCGGTTTATTGGCTGAGCTTCTTCCATAAAAAGGGGCAAACATTTGAGAATTAAGAAGAAAAAAAATGTAAATTATAGCATCGGAAAGAGTTTTTTGGAAGGGATTGCGGAACTGCCTGTCGAATATTTAGGTTCAACCATCATTATCTTACATCTTGGTGAAAAATATGTGCAATTAATGCAGGAGGTGAAAAGCCTGGCAGTTTGGTTATCTGATATAGAAAGCAGATCATTAATCAAGCCGGGCGAAAAAATGGCAATAATTTATTATGACAAAGATGCGGATCTGGCTCATTTAAAAGGAGAAAAAATTGCTATCCTAGGATACGGCAGTCAGGGCCATGCCCATGCCCAGAATTTACGGGATAATAACCTTGATGTTGTAGTCGGGCTGCGCAAGGGGAGTAAAAGTTGGCCGCTTGCAGAAGAGGATGGGCTGGAAGTTAAAACGGTAGCGGAAGCGGCAAAAGAAGCACAGATTATCATGCTCCTGATGGGCGATAGCGACCAGCCGGCTGTGTTTGAGCGGGAGGTGCTACCCAACCTCCAGGAGGGGGACGCTGTGGCCGTTGCACATGGGTTTAATATTATCTATAACCAGGTTGTTCCTCCTTCTTTCGTGGATGTTTTTATGGTGGCTCCAAAGAGCCCGGGGCACCTTGTAAGGCGTATGTTCGAGCAGGGCAACGGGGTGCCGTCCCTGGTAGCAATCCAGCAGGATTTTACGGGACGTTGTTTGCAGCGGGCGCTGGCTTATGCCAAAGGTCTTGGCAGTACCAGGGCCGGTGTTATTCAGACTACCTTCCAGGAGGAAACCGAAACGGACCTCTTTGGTGAGCAGGCGGTTCTCTGCGGCGGTGTTTCGGCTTTGATCAAGGCTTCCTTTGATACACTGGTAGAAGCCGGTTACCAGCCTGAGATTGCTTATTTTGAATGCCTTCACGAATTGAAGCTGATTGTCGATCTTATTTATGAAGGCGGCCTGTCCTGGATGCATTATTCTGTAAGCGATGTGGCCGAATACGGCGATCTAACCAGGGGGCCGAGATTAATTGATGCGAGAGTCCGCGAAGAAATGAAAAAAATACTGACGGAAATTCAGGATGGGGCTTTTGCTCAGGAATGTATTACTGAGTTTCATATGAACCGTCCCCGTTTTACCGCTTTGAGAAGAAAAGAAGCCGGTCATCTTATTGAAAAAGTGGGCGCCGAACTGCGGGCAATGATGCCCTGGTTGAAGAAATAGGCGCTTAAAATAAATCCAGGGAATATTTTCCTGTCAAATAATGAAAGGGTTTTTTGATATTTTGTAGAATTAGAAACCAATGTTAGCATTATCAGCCAAAAGATTATCGTATTTCCTGAAATAACAAGGGTTGGTTACTGAGATGATCGAAATCTATCACCTTCATAAAGAATATGAGCAGGGTGTTGCAGCCCTGAAAGACATTAATCTTACTATTGACCGCGGTGAGTTTGTTTTTATTGTGGGGGCCAGTGGTGCCGGCAAATCTACCCTGCTCAAGCTTATCATCAGAGAAATTTTACCCAACAAGGGGAGTATCAAAATTTTCGGCAGGGATATAGTTCGTTTGAAAAATAGGGAGATACCCCTGCTCAGGCGCAACATCGGTATGGTTTTCCAGGATTTTCGCCTTTTGCAGGATCGCAATATTTTTGAGAATGTAGCATTTACATTAAGAGTTACCGGGGCTTCGACCAGGGAGATCCGCAAACGGGTACCCCTTGCTCTTAGCCTGGTGGGGCTTAAGGAAAAGGCTTTTAAAAAACCAAATGAGCTCTCTGGAGGCGAGCAGCAGAGGGTTTGTGTAGCGCGTGCTATTGTTAACCGCCCTTCTATTTTGCTTGCGGACGAGCCCACCGGTAATCTTGACCCGGGGACTTCTATGGAAATTATGAATTTACTGCATGATATTAATGTCCGGGGAGCAACGGTTATCGTGGCTACTCATGCCAAGGATCTCGTCGATCACTTCCAAAAACGTGTAGTAGTGCTGGAATATGGCAGTCTGGTGAGCGATCAGGAAAGAGGGGTATATATTAATGCGCGTTAGGAGCCTCTGTTATTTTTTGGAAGAGGCGCTGAAAAGTATACTGCGCAATGGTTGGATGAGTATAGCCTCCGTAGGGGTGGTTGCAATAACTCTGCTCATTCTGGGCAGTTTTATGATTATTAGTATCAATGTCAACCTTTTTACAGAAGATGTTAAAGAGCAGGTTCAGATTGTTCTATATATTGACGAAACGGCGAACGAGGAAACGAGGCTGGAGTTGGAAAGGCGCCTGGTGTCCCATCCGGATCTGGAAGAGGTGCGTTTTGTATCCAAAGATGAAGCAATGGAACGGTTGAAGCAAAAAATGGGTGATCAGGCTTACCTTTTGGAAGGATACGAAGGTGAGGAGGACAACCCCCTGCGCGATTCATATGAGCTGCGCACAACAGTTCCGGAAGATATAACGGCAGTTGCTCAACAAATAAAAAATTATCCCGGTGTTGGTTATGTTGATTACGGCAGCGGGATTGTTGAGCCGCTTTTTCAGTTTACAGGGTTGATCCGGCTGATTGGGCTGGCTTTTATGGCAGGCCTTGCCGTTACGGCTGTCTTCCTTATCGCACATACTATCAGGCTTACAGTCTATATCCGGCGCAAGGAAATTATGATTATGAAGTACGTTGGAGCTACGGACTGGTTTATTCGCTGGCCTTTTATTTTTGAAGGTTCGTTTTTAGGAATGACTGGCGCGATAATACCTGTGCTGATTATCTTCTACGGCTATCAGGCTGCTGTTCTCTGGATCCAGAACAATATTCATTTTATTCCCCTGATTCCCCCACAAGAGATAACGACGGAGATGATCAAATTGCTTCTTCCCCTAGGTGTAGGGCTGGGGGTGTTGGGGAGTGTTATCTCCGTGAGACGTTTTTTAAAAGTTTAGCGTGGCACGAGCTGGGGCTCTTTAGCAGATTGTTAAATCCGGAATTCCGGAAGCTGATTCCAATATGATTATGTAAAAAAAGCAAACCTTATGCCAGTGGACAGGCTGTGCCGGATCTTGTTATTTGCTTATTAGAGGAGGTATCTGCTGTGTCTTTTTTTAAACCTCGAAATATTTTAATATTGCTTGTTATAACTGCCTTTGCTTTTTCCAGTATCCTGCCCGGTTATGCCAACACGCTTGAAGATCAAATATACAAGTCGCAGGGTAAACTTTCCGTGATAGAGCAAAATCTGCAGAGCAGGGGGAAACAACTGGAGGAATATCAGAGCGAGGAAAAAAGGATTGCAGGAGAACTGCACAAACTTGAAAACAGTTTAGCTAAACTGCGGCAGGAAATTAATCAGCTGGAAAAAGACATTGAAAGCACCGAAAAAGAAATTGAAATTGCTGAGAACGAGCTGATTGAAGCCCAAAAACAGATCGAATTAAAGGATGAACTTTTGAAAAGGCGTCTGCGCGCTATCTATGAACAGGGAGACAGCGGATATCTCGAGGTTCTTTTTCATGCCTCTACATTTGCTGAGTTTTTGACAAGGTTAAATGATTTGAAGATTATTGCGGAAAACGATCTTAAGCTATTGGAGCAAGCATATCAGGAAAGGTTGGCTTTAGAGGAGAAAAAGCAGCAGTTGGAGGACGAAAAAGCCCGGTTGCTGGGTTTGAAAGTTGAAAGGCTGGAGCGCAAGGAGGAGTTAAACTCTCAGCTTGCTGAAAAAGAAAAATTGATTGAGGAATTGCAGGATAGTATCCAGGCTACCGAAAAAGCAATCAGGGAATTGGAGCAGGAAGCTTCTAAAATAGAACAACTGATTAAGCAGTTGCAGGAGGAGATGCGCCGCCAGACAGCGCACCTGGTCCCATCAGGGAAGCTGCTATGGCCCCTGGCCGAATACGGTACATCCTGGATAACATCGGGTTACGGCTACCGCACTGATCCGATTACACGGAAACAGGGCGCTTTTCACGGTGCTATTGATATAGGGATTCCGCGGACACGCTGGCCGGCATCTTCTAACTATAACGGTAACCCTGTTTATATCAGAGCGGCGGAAAATGGTGTCGTGAGTTATGCCGGTATTAACGGAAGCCTTACCTATGGTTACGGGAGACTGGTAATTATTGATCATGGAATAGGGCCTGACGGAAAAGGGCTTGCCACAGTTTATGCTCACGCCCACACTCTCCTGGTCTCACCCGGCCAGGAAGTAGCAAAAGGGCAAAATATCGCCATCGTGGGTTCAACCGGTTCGAGTACCGGGCCGCACCTGCATTTTGAGGTAAGAGTAAATGGTGAAAGGCAGAACCCGATGAATTTCTTTTAACTTCCTCGGGACAGTTAAATAAAATGGGAGACTCTGCTGAATTCCAGGGCTTTGCCGCTGTAAGGGTCCAGCTTTAACAAAACGCCGTTGAAAATTACTTTTCCAGGTGCAAGATCAGGGCTGGCCGGGAGGCCGTAGATAAGTTTTTGCAGGGCTTTTTCGGGGTCCAGGCCCAGCACGGAGTAATAGGGGCCAACCATGCCGGCATCGGTGATATATGCTGCTTTTTGGGGATATATTCTTTCGTCAGCAGTTTGAACATGGGTATGGGTTCCGATTACTGCGCTGACCTTATCTTTCAACAGCCAGCCCATGGCCAGTTTCTCTGAGGTCGCCTCGGCGTGAAAGTCCACTATTATATTGGGTGTTATCTTCAGAGCGTTTTCAACCTCCCTGAGGGCAACTGTAAAGGGGCAGTCACAGGGTAAAGGGACAAACACTCGCCCGAGCAAGTTTATCACAGCTACCTGGATATTTCCGGTTTTGTAAATTCCCATCCCCCTGCCGGGAATGCCGGAAGGAAAATTTGCCGGCCTTATAAGCCTCTCCTCCGCGGAGATAACTTGAAATATTTCTTTCTTATTCCAAATATGGTTTCCGGATGTAAGGACGTCTATGCCTGCGTTGAACAACTCGTACATTAACGGAGGAGTAATGCCGAAACCACCGGCGATATTCTCCCCATTGGCAATTACCATGTCGATCTTTTGCTCCTCTTTCATTCCAGGAAGAAGCTTTTGAACGGCCTTTCTTCCCGGCCGCCCCACGATATCGCCCAAAAATAGAATCTTCAAGTGATCCACCAGCTTTACAGTTATTTGCAAATGTATAAGATAACCAGTAACCTCCAACACTGCATTATTAATTCTACATTGTTTATACATTTTCCGCAATAAAATTGTATGTATAACCGGCAACTGGAATAGAAAATGTAACATGGCCCATATTCGTTTGTTTCGCGTTTTGATGCCGTCCGGTTTTCCCCCGCCTTTTTGGGGGTAGTATTTTAAACGAATAAAAGTTATAATTGATAATAAGAATAAGGTGAGGTTTTCTTTCGGAAAGACGGTGTGTTTATGAAACGACGGGAGCTTGTAATTGTGTTGCTGTGCGTGCTTATTCTGAGCAACATAGCAACATATATTTTTACCCGTTTTTTCTTTTCTCCTCCGGTACTGCAGGTGGAGGTTGGCGGGGAAAAAGACGGGGATGATATCTTATGGGAAGTATGGGATATTCTCAAGAATAAGTATTTTGAGCCCCTGGAAGAAAAAGAGCTATTGCGCGGAGCGGTCACGGGAATGGTACAGTCGCTGGGTGATCCCCATACTGCTTACCTGACTCCCGAGTCTATGGAGGAGCTGCTAATTCATACAACCGGGTCTTTGAGCGGTATCGGCGTAGAGATAGTGGACGATGAGGGGGATATTCTCATTTTAAGGATTATGAAAGATTCGCCTGCCGGCAGGTCGGGGCTGCTTGAAGGCGATCGCATCGTGGAAGTAGACGGAAAAAGTACCGCCGGTGTTACCCTGGATGAAGTTGCCCAGTTATTAAGGGGGCCTGCGGGAACAACGGTGGAGGTTGCTGTCCGGCGCGCGGGGGAAGAAGAACTTATTGTCTGTACAGTAACGCGTTCCGATATTGAAATGGATACGGTTTTTTCCCGCATGCTGGATCAAAAAATCGGTTATATTCAGATTACCAGCTTTGACCAGGGTACCGGCAGGGATTTTTGTGATTCTCTCATGCTTTTGGAAAAAAGGGGTATTCAAGGGCTTGTGTTGGATCTGCGGGATAATCCGGGAGGTTTGCCGGAAGAAGCTATTGAAATTGCACAGGAGATCGTTCCATCGGGAGAAATTACGCGGGTTGTTGATCGTGATGGAAACATTAAAGAACAGCATTTTTCTCGGGCAAAAGGAAAAGAGTATGAAATTGTTGTTCTAATAAATGAGCATACGGCAAGCGCCGCGGAGATTATAGCCGCCTCCCTGCAGGACAGGAAAACTGCGCTTCTGGTAGGCAAGCCTACTTATGGCAAGGCAACTATGCAGTGCTTGCAGTATCTGAAGGATGGAGGAGGCCTGCGTTATACGATTGCCAAATATTTAACCCCCAGCGGGAAAAGTTGGCACGAAAACGGACTGCAGCCTGATTACGAAGTTGAACTCCCCTTGGAATTTTATTTGCAATATTTCTCAATACCACGGGACTTAAAAAAGGGGGACACAGGAGAGAAAGTTATTCTACTTCAGAGTATGCTTCATTTTTTGGGTTACCCTTTAGAAAAGACGGGCGTTTATGATCTGCAGACGATAAACTCTCTCATGGAGTTTCAGAAAGACAGCAGCTTAGCAGATACGGGTTTTCTGGATATCTCCACCAGGGAACGGTTGCGTAACATGCTTGCCGAAAAAGCGGAAGAGGTTGATGAACAGTTGCTTTTGGCTGTAAATATCCTTAAAGGGGATGATAAAACCGTTTAGCTGTGTTCAGGTATGGAAGGAGGGTAATAGCAGTGCATTTCTGGCTGGATATAGTACTCTTAATGCTCAATACCATGGTTCTGTCAGTGTGTAATCCTTTATTCTGGCTGATTGTATTTATAGTGTTTATGCAGTACCGGCGCTCGGTTTATATGGAGAAAAAACTATTTGGCCGGCCTATTAATAACGTTTGGTTACAGACTCTTTACTCCGTGTTATATGGCGTGCTGGGAGGTTTTGTGGGCAGTATTTTCCTTTTGCTACTGGGTATTTCCCTTGATAGCATCGGGATTGCTTATATCTGGCCTGTAGCTATTCTGCTTTTATTCATCAATCCCCGTTACCTTTGTTTTGCTTATGCCGGGGGCATTATCGCTATTTTATCAATTATTACCAGGGCGCTTTTGCCGTCCTGGCCGTTTCTGAGCAATATCGCGCTGTTAGAGGGGCTGACCGGGATTCATCTGCCCAGTTTGCTGGCTCTGGTAGGGGTTTTACATCTTACGGAGTCTTTCCTTATTTATATCAGCGGTCACCGCGG
>JAAYOY010000072.1 GCA_012520035.1 Bacillota bacterium | reverse complement strand
TGCCTTGCGCTCGCAACATCTATACCGGTCGTCGGCTCGTCCAGGAAAAGAATTTTGGGCTCATGAATGATGCCGGCCGCAATCGTGAGCTTTCTTTTCATACCTTTGGAGTAAGCCTTAAAGGGCCTGTTTCCAACACCTGCCAGCCCAAATTGATGGAGAAGCCTTTTCGCCCTTTCTTCGCGGATGCGTTTTTCCATACCATAAAGAGCGGCGCAAAAGGTTAGATTATGAAACCCGTCCATTTCTTCATAAAGGTTGCTTTCATCGGGAACAATACCCATGAACCGCTGAGCCTTTTTAGTATCGCGGGTATAATCTATTCCTGACAAGTAAACAGAGCCGGAGGTTACCCTGGCCAGCCCGGTCAGCATATTAATGGTAGTGGTCTTACCGGCCCCGTTGGGCCCGAGAAATCCAAAAATTTCCCCTTCAACAACATTAAAATCAAGATTATTTACAGCTGTAAAATCCCCGTATTTTTTGGTTAAACGGCTCGCTTCCAAAATATTCATTTACTATCTCCCCTGTTCGCATCGTCAGGTCCTTCTATTCTATCGAAACATGTTTTCCGGCAAGATAAATATTTTCCCCCGGCCAACCCTCGTTGACAGATAAATGTGAGGTTAACCTGCCGGTTAGGTAGCTCTTCCAGGTCGGAAATAATTTGCTTGATGATTTCTTTTTCCACCCTGTAATGGGTCCAGTAACCGCGTTTTCCCCCCCTGACCAGCCCTGCTTTTCTTAAAATTTGCAGCTGCTGGGAAACAGCTGCTTCGGAAATAGCTAAATGCTTTGCCAGAGCCCCTACACATAAATCATAGTTTAAAAGAATTATGATGATCTTTAAACGCGTTTTATCAGCCAACGCCTTTAACCTGGTTAATAACTGTTCCATAAGCATCACCAGACTAATTAAGATTTTACTTAATTAAATCCTAATTTTCTTAAATTATATTGTCAAGAACTATAATATCTTTTTTAGCCCCCGTAAATTGTATGAAAATGGTAAACAATGTGATATAATAAATATAGTATCATACTCTTCAAGGAGAGTGTTTGCCTTGCTCGATGCTGTAATCAATAATAACATGCTAGAAATATGCCGCCTGTTAAGCGAGGAAAAATTTATGGAAAGATACTACCTGGCAGGGGGTACAGCTTTAGCCATGAAAATCAAGCATCGCAGGTCAAATGATCTGGATTTTTTTACACCGGGCAATATTGACACAAAAAAAATTACCGGCTGGTTGAACAATTTTATCGCTGCCGGGCAGGCAAACATAGTTTTTAGAAAGACTGACCAGATAGACGTAAATATTATGGGTATTAAAACCAGCTTTATCTCTTATCCCTTTAGAATCATAAACGGCTTTATTAACGGGGAAAATATTGATGCCCGTCTCTCAGGGCTTAAATTAGCTTCACCGGAAGAAATTGCTCTAATGAAAGCTTATACTATAGGGAGAAGGACAACATTTAGAGACTATGTAGATTTATATTACCTCTTAACCCAAAATATTATAAATATTAAACGTATTATAAAGGAATGTGGGCAAAAGTACGTTTTAGAAGGAGAAACCGTCTTTTCCGGGAAGCTGTTTCTACAACAGCTTAAATATACTGAAGATATTCACGATAAAAAAGAAACCGAGCAGCTGCTTTTCGACAAAACCATAACCCGGGAAAACATAGAAAGCTATTTAAATGCAAAGGTTTATGAATATCTTTCTGAATATTGCATGGGAGAGCCAGGCGATGAAACTTCCTGAAGAATTAAAAACAGTTTTCTGGAATTACGATACTGCTTTAATAGATACAGATAGCATGAAAAAAACGATCATCCTGGAGGTGCTGGCCAGGGGGACCCTGGAGCAGATCAAAATACTTTTCCAGATCTATGGTTTCGAAACAATCAAAGAGATCTACAGGGAAGATGTTCAGGGGGCCAGGACTTTGCCTGCCCCTGCAGTCTATCTTTGGAGCGATATCTTTTTAACTGATGAAGAGTTTACAGAGTACAAACAATGGCACAGAAATCCCGTACGCAAATGGGAACAGAGAAGAATCATTAACCGGCAGTCGGGGCCCCATTAATAGATTGCACCTTCCTATCGGGTAATGTTTTTTAATTCCTTTAACCAGTTGATGCATTTCGCTACGGCCTGCGGATCTTTGCGCAGTTGGTGGCCGGCCCCCGGCAGCGTCAATAGCGGCTCGGGTTCCCCGGCAGAAGCCTGCAGAGCCCCCGTTCCTTTCGCCTTCCTGTTTGCCTCCACCGCTTCATTGAGCTTTTGCGCATGTTCATAGGGGACCACATCGTCCCCCGTTCCATGAACCAGCAGCAGAGGGCGCGGTTCTATTTTATGAATTTCGTTGAGAGGATTTACGGAATAAATATCTTCCAGCCAGCTCTCCGGATCGGCAGGAAAAGAAGAATCTCTGAAAAGGCCGGTTTCGCGAAAGCGCTCAAGAATAGCCGGCAGGTTCTTCCGGGGGAAAAGGCTTTTGAATTCCGCCGGGCTGGCCGCCAGAACTACCCCCTTAACGCGGAAATCAACAGCAGCCACGCAGCAGGAAACCGCCGCTCCGGCGCTAAAACCCCAGAGGTAAAAACCCCCTTGATGTAATTCCTTCTGTTCCCAGCAATCCAACACACCCCGCAGGTCCCTCGTCCAACCCTTCAGGTCAAAATTCCCCCCGCTCTCTCCCGTACCCCGGAAATTAAAATGGAAACACGGGAAACCTTCGGCAAAGCAGCGCTCTGCAAGCGCAGGATAGCCGCCGTCTTCCTCAGGCTCCTGCTCCTGCTCCCGCTTCTGCCCTACCTTTTGCACCGATCCCTGCCCTCTTCCACGATCCGGTTCGCCCCTGGGGATACCGTGGCAGAGAATCAGCAGCGGCTCCTTTTTCCAAACCTCCCCTTCAGGCTCTAAAGCGGGCAGGTAAGCCCGCCCTTTTAAAGGGATACCGTCCACTTCAATTGTTAAATCTTTCAGACGCATTTTCCCGGCTCCTTTCAATTTAAAGATTAAAGAAAAGAAGTGACTGCCTTCTAGTTGCTGTCAAATTTCACCTCTGCTACATACAGTATATAAAGGCGGGCAGAAACTTGCAAGACTACTCCCCGCTTTAATAACCAACGGTTTAACTAACCAACGGTTTAACAGGAGTACAGGGAAAAATGTCAGTTATCGTGATCACGGGTTCGGCGGGGTTAATCGGCTCCGCAGCGGCCGAATTTTATATCCAAGCCGGTTTTGATGTTATCGGCATCGACAACGACATGCGCAGGCATTTTTTTGGCCCCACCGGATCGGTTGCCGGCAATCTCAGGCGGCTGAAAAACCTGTCCGGCTCGAGATATAAGCATTATTGCACAGATATCAGGGATGCGGAAGCGATAAACAATATTTTTTCCAGCTTCGGTGAAAATATTTCCCTGATCGTCCATACCGCGGCGCAGCCTTCCCACGACTGGGCTGCCGGCGATCCGCTGACCGATTTCACCGTAAATGCCAACGGCACGCTGAACCTGCTGGAGGCTATGCGCAAATACTGCCCGGATGGGGTTTTTATCTTTACCTCCACCAACAAAGTCTACGGCGACCGTCCCAACAAGCTCCCCCTGGTGGAACTGGAAACCCGCTGGGAGATCGATCCCCTGCACCCCTACCGGCAGGGCATCCCCGAAAACATGCCCGTTGACGGTTGCACACACTCCCTATTCGGCACCTCCAAGCTTGCGGCAGATCTCCTGGTCCAGGAATACGGGAGGTATTTCCGGCAAAAAACCTGCTGTTTCCGCGGGGGAGTATTAAGCGGCGCCCGTCAGTCGGGTGTGGAACAGCACGGTTTTATCAATTACCTGATGAAATGCGCCGTTACAGGAACTCCTTACACCATATTTGGTTACAAGGGCAAACAGGTAAGGGATGTAATCAGCTCCAGCGACGTTGTTGCAGCCATAGATGCGTTTTTTAAAAACCCGCGCCCCGGCGGTGAAGTTTACAACCTGGGAGGAGGACGCGCTTCAAATATCTCCGTCATAGAAGCAGTTGAGATTGCCCAGGAAATAACCCGCAAAAAAATAAACTGCCTTTACAATGATCAGCACCGCACCGGGGATCACATCTGGTATATCAGCGACACGCAAAAATTTTCCTCCCACTACCCGGAATGGAGGATAACAAAGAATGTGCGCGTAATCATGGAGGAAATTTTCGCAGAAAACAAAAACCGCTGGTATTCGGATATTTGCTGGCCCTTATGAGTCTGTAACAAATAAGTTGCAAGAGGAATATCATATCACGACTTGTTGGCTTCCCGTTTTGGGGGCCAGTTCGGGTTTTCAAATTGAGTGATCATTTTAAGTGATTATTTCTTTATTTCGTGCTGTCGTTAATAAATAATCTGTTATGAGGTGTAAGATTTATGGAAAAGAAAACAGCGGTCGGGATAGTTGGAGGCCTGGGACACATCGGATTGATTCAGGCAGCCTGCCTGGCCAAACTTGGTTATAAAAGCATAGCATACGATATAAACAGTGCTAAGATAAAAGATATTCAAAGGGGGAAAATGCCCTTTTACGAGCCGGGGCTGGAAGAACTGGTTCACGAAACAATGGATAACGGCCTGCTGGTCTTTACTACCCGCGTAACGGATCTGCAAGAAGCGGAAATGATCTTTATCTGCACCGGGACTCCTGCCCTGCCTTCAGGCGAAGCGGACACATCACAGGTATACTCTGCGATAGAGGAAGTTGCCCGCCACAGAAGCAATCAGGCCCTGGTAATCATTAAGAGCACCGTCCCCGCGGGAACATGCCGAAAAATAGCCGCTTTCCTGCAGGAAAGGGACCTCGCGGCAAGAGCGGCTGTCGTCTCCTGTCCGGAATTTCTCCGGGAGGGCTCCGGTGTTCAGGATTTCTGGAAACCGTCGAGGATAGTGGTCGGTGCCCCTTCCCGTGAAACAGCCGAAAAAGTAGCCGGCTTATACAGCCCTCCCGGGATCCCCATACTGCTAACCACCTGGGAAAACGCAGAACTGATCAAGCATGCCAGTAACGCCTTCCTGGCGAGTAAAATATCCTTTATCAATGAAATCGCCCTTTTATGCGAGCAGGTAGGCGCCGACATCCGTGTGGTGAGCAGAGGGATCGGCCTGGACCCGCGCATAAATCCACACTTCCTGGAAGCAGGCATCGGCTTTAGCGGACCCTGCCTGGAAAAAGACTTGAAATCACTGCTCCGGCAGTTTCAAGAGGCAAAAAAAGAGGCAAAACTGCTGGAGGCGGCGCTACGGGTTAACGAAGAAAAGCGCAGGGAAATAGTGCATAAACTGCAGGCAAAACTGGGCGGCCTGCGGGGCAGGCGGATCGCCGTTTTAGGTATGGCCTTCAAACCCCAAACCGATGACGTCAGGGATTCGCACAGCCTGCCGATTATAAAACAGCTGCTCTCTGCCGGAGCAAGCGTCACCGTCCACGATCCCTGGATAAAAAGCCCCCGCGGGGGAAGGCTGGCGGAAAACGACCTTCCGGGAGTTGAATGGGCCTCGTCGCCTCATGCGGCGGCACAGGGCAAAGATGCCCTGCTAATCCTCACCGCATGGCCCGAGTACCGGGAGCTCGACCTGAAACAGATCAAGGACTGCCTGGCTGTTCCGCTCATAGTTGACGGGAGAAATATTTATGAGAGCGGGCAGTTGCGAGAACTGGGGATCGATTACCAGGGGGTGGGCATATGAGATACCTGGTAACGGGTGCCGCCGGTTTTATCGGCTCCCATTTATGCACGTCCTTGCTGGAGCGGGGAGATGAAGTGTGGGGCCTGGATGATCTCAGCAAAGGAAATTTAAAGAAACTGGAACATCTTAGTAAAAATCTTCATTTTAGATTTATCCGGGGTTCTACTGCAGAAAAAGAAAAATTGCGGAAAATTATGCAGGAAACAGATGTTATCTTTCACCTGGCAGCGGTAGTAGGGGTCAAATGGTATGTCGAAGATCCGGTAAAGGTAATACAGGTAAATGTCTGCCAGACCATGGATCTGCTGGAGCTGGCCTGGCAGCTGGGCAAAAAGGTTATTTTCACCTCCACCTCGGAGGTCTACGGTAAAAACGCAGAGGTTCCTTTCCGTGAAAACAATAACAGGGTTTACGGCCCTTCTGCCGCCGATCGCTGGTGCTATGCCGTTTCAAAAAGTGCGGCAGAACATCTCTGCTTCGGTTATCTCAGAAAGGGGCTTCCTTTAGTTATTGTCCGCTATTTTAATGTCTACGGGCCGCACGGGGACAGTTCAGATTACGGCGGTGTAACAGCCCGCTTTATAAGCCAGGCCATAACGGGCAAACCTTTGACTGTGCACGGTGACGGCAGCCAAACACGCTGCTTCACTTATGTCGAAGATATTGTAGAAGGGACAATCCGGGCAGGACTCTACCCGGAAGCGGAGGGAAAGATTTTCAACCTCGGCAGCCGGCGGGAAACCACTATCCTGGAACTGGCACAACTTATCCTCGCCATTTCCGGCGCCAAGGGGGATATTGTATTTCAAGCGCATGAAGAATTTTATGGACCGTATTATGAAGATATCCCCCGAAGAATTCCGGATTTGTCCGCTGCAGAACAAATGCTGGGCTATTTCCCCAAAGTAACACTGGAAAACGGTTTGAGAACAACTATAGACTGGCAAAGGCAACAGATGTTGAATGGTAAAGCGTAAAAGGGCACTCTTACCCGGAAGGACCGGGCATTTTTAAAACCGCCGGGCTGTTTGCCCGGCTCTATCAATAAACTCTAAGAGGAGGTCCGGACATGGAAAACCAGCAGCTGATTAGCATCATCATCCCCACCTGCAACCGCCTGCAGATCCTCAAACGCACGCTGCATTCCCTGGAAAAGCAAACTGAAGGAGGGCAGCCCTTTGAAGTAATCCTGATCGACGACGGCTCCCGGGACGGGACAGCAGACTATCTAAAAAATGCAAGTTTTTCTTTTCCCTTCCACTTTTTTTCACAGGAGCACAAAGGGCCCGCCGCCGCCCGGAACGCAGGGCTTAAAACAGCAGGGGGCAAAACGGTATTATTCCTAAATGATGATTGCCTGGCGGCACCGGACCTCTTGTATCAACACAGAAAACTCAGGCAAAAGTACGGCGAATGCGCCGTTTTGGGAAGGATTGAATGGTCCCCGGAGATCTCCCTCTCGCCTGAACTTAAAGACCTTGCAAACGAGTATTGCTTTCCCTATAAAAAAATAACCAGTCCCGCCAACGTGCCCTTTCACTATTTTATCACCGGCAACCTTTCAGCGCCTTTGCCGGAGGTAATAGCGGCAGGAGGGTTTGACGAACATTTTCGGGATGCTGCCTGCGAAGACATTGAGCTGGGCTTCAGGCTCCAGCGCCGGGGGCTGCGGCTCTGCTACAATCCCGCGGCCGTAGCCTTTCATTTACATAAACTTGACTTTGACCAGCTCTGTAACCGCCAGCTAAAAGCCGCTTACTGGTTTCAAGCTTTTGCAGCCAAACACCCGGAGGCTGCGGCGCGCCTTCATGGAATACTGGCCTGCAAAGACGAATTTCCTCTTTTAGAAAACAAAAAAGCCCTGCAGATCATCCTGAAATACATGATGTACAGGGGAACAAAAGCGGGCAGAAGGGATTTTTTCGCAGAAATAATATCCCATCCTGAATAATTATGCAAGTTTCTTTAACATTTCCAGGGAAGAGAGCATTTTCCCTGTTCCGATGGCTACACTGTCCAGCGGGTTCTCCGCCAGGGATACAGCAATTTTTGTTTCCTTAGTGATAGCCCGATGGAGGTCCTTTAAAAGAGCGCCCCCGCCGGTCATAATGATTCCATTTGCGATTATATCGTTTATCAGTTCTACAGGAGTAGCTTCAAGAGTCTTTTTTATAGCTTGAATAATAGATGCAACCAGTTCGGAGAGCACATCTGTAATTTCCCAGGAATCCAGTATAAGTTTTCCAGGCATCCTTCTCATCAGATCTGTTCCTCTAACCTCCAGTTGCTGCTTACCCGGCGTATGCAAAGCTGAACCGATTTTAATTTTTACCTCTTCCGCTGTTCTTTCCCCTACCAGGAAGTTGTATTTTTTTCTAATATAGTGCCGAATCGCACTATTAAACTGCTCTCCGCCCAGCCTTACGCAGTTTTTACTTACAATGCCGCCCAGGGTTATAACTGCAGCTTCAGAAGTACCGCCTCCGATGTCTACCAGCATAATTGCTTCATTTTCCTCAATGGGCAAATTGATTCCCACAGCCCCGGCAATGGAATTTTCAACAAGATATACCGCCCTGGCTCCTGCCTGCCTGACAGCTTCCAGGACCGCCTTTTTTTCAATTTCTGTAACATCCAGGGAGACGCTGACCACCGCTTGCAGCGGAAAGGGAAAACGCCTGGGGTAAACCCTGGAAATAAATTCCCGGAGCATTTTTTTGGTGATGTCAAAATTGGATACAACTCCATCACGCATTGGCCTTATGATGGTGATATTTTCGGGAACACGGCCAATCATTTTTTGTGCCCTTGTCCCAACATCCAGCACCTGACCTGTATCCTTCCGTACGGCTACAACGGAAGGTTCTTTTAAAACAATCCCTCTTCCCTTTACATAGATAAGAGTATTGGCTGTGCCCAGATCAATACCGATCTTCCTGGAAAAAAACCACGAAGTGGATAGCATAAAAGATTTTCTTCCCTTCAAAAACACTTCCTATTAATTGAAATTATACCATCTGTACATATGGAAGCAACGAGTAAATATTACCACAAATTGTAATATAAGGATTCCTGCAGGATAATTGGTTTTTGCGGAAAGGAAGCACAGAACAGTCTCCAAAGGGAGAAACGAACGGTCTCCAAAGGGAGAACGGGGAGAACCCGTACTCCCTAAAGTTTATGTACCTTGCGAAGTAAAATGGGACCGTCCATAATTGCCCAATAGAATTTTAGGCTGCGAGAGATCTGTTGCCAGGCTAAACAGCTTGCTTTTTGGGCATTTTGATAAAAAACGTTAATACTATACTGGCAATACAGAGTAATGCAGCGATAAGATATGCAGAAAAATACGTTCCGGTCAGGTCACGCACAAGGCCGCCGATAAGCCCTCCAAATACCCCGCCTGCACCCCAGGCAACAAAAACCAGGCCGTAATTTACTCCTAAATTTTTGACCCCGAAAAGTCCTGCTGTCATGGCAGGAAATACGGAAAGGCATGCCCCGTAACAAAAACCTGCAACGACAGTTCCAATTAACAGTAATATAAGGGTGTTGTAAGTACTAAAAAATAAGAAATTAACCGCCTGAAGTGTAAAAATAATTAATAATGTACTGGTTCTGCCTATTTTATCGAACATTACCCCTCCGAGGATTCTTCCACCGGCATTAAAAATAGCAAGAACGGCAACCAGTAGAAAACCGAGAGATAAGTTCGCTTGCTCAAGAGCGATACTGGAAAGCTGCCCGATTACCATTAAACCTGCCAGAGCTCCAAAACAGAACATAAACCAAATAATATAAAATTGCGGTCTTCTAATCATTTCGTACCATTCAAATTCCTGGCCGGAGCTATCTTGTTCCTTTTTTTTAATATTGGCAGAATGTGTTCCCTCCGGAATATAATTGTCAGGAGGATTGCTGACAAACTGAACCAGCACCAGAATTATTACCATAAAAGCTATACCGAGAATCATAAACGTTTTGGACATCCCCATAGAGGAGAGCAATGAGCTTGAAAGTGGAGCAGCGTAAACAGAAGCCAGGCCAAAACCGCTGACAACCAGCCCGGTTACCAATCCTCTTTGTTGAACACCAAACCATTTAATAGCCGGGGGAGTAGTTGAGGAATAACCCAGCCCCATCGCCGTGCCAAAGAAAACCCCAAAAAAAATAGCAAGTCCCGTAATGCTTAAAAAGAAAGAGGAACCTATTAGCCCAACTCCGGCAAAAATGGCCGAGGCTATGATCACTACCCGGGGCCCAAGCTTATCCTGCATTCGCCCGCCAGGAACCATTAAAATAGCAAAAATACCGCAGGCGATCATGTATGGAATCTGTGAGCTTATTGCTGTCCACCCCATAACATCTTTCAAGTACTGCGCTATAATGCTCCAGGAATAAAGGATGCCCAGAGCGAGGTTGATCCCCATTCCTGCAAATGTCACTTGCCATCCC
>JAAYOY010000071.1 GCA_012520035.1 Bacillota bacterium | reverse complement strand
TCCAGGCTATCTTATTGGGATGCTTCTTATCGGAGGTGCGCAGCACCTCGCCTTCGTACGGACCTGTAGATGACAACAGTCGCTCAAAGTCCATACTCGTTACTACGTTTTCATATTTTCCGTAGCCGTAATCAGCCCTTAATTTGGGATCAAACGGCTCAAAACCGGGCGCAAGTATGATTGCCCCTACTTTAACTTCCATCTTCTCCGTTTCCTGGCTAAAGTCTATGGCATCATTCTCACATACCCCTTCGCAAATGGTACATGTCTTTTCCGAAAGATAAAGACAGCTTTCGTCAATATAGGAGACAAGTGGAATTGCTTGGGAGAAATAAATATGGATAGCTTTATTTTTGGATATTTCTTGATTGAATGCATCGGGATAGACTACGGGGCAGTTTTCTACACAAGTACCGCAACCCGTACACTTGCTCTCTATCACATATCTGGGCTTTTTCGTCAACGTTACTTTAAAATTTCCTGCTTCCCCTTCTACACTGTTTACTTCAGTATAGGTAAGGACTTCTATATTTTTATGCCGGCCGACCTCGACCAGTTTAGGTGAAAGTATTCATATGGAACACTCATTGGTAGGAAAGGTTTTGTCGAGCTGGGCCATATGGCCGCCGATAGCGGGCCCTTTATCAACCAGGTAAACCTTAAAACCTGCTGCTGCAAGATCAAGAGATGCCTGGATGCCGCTGATCCCTCCACCGACAACCATCACGTCCCCCATATTGCTGCCTGCAAGACTATTAAGTAGCTGTCCTTGAATTATTTTCAGTTCTTTTTCCATTAGTTCTTTTTCCACTTTCTATCACCTCATCAGGTTTATGTGCCCGGTGCTTAAATCACTTCCTGGATGATCTCCGTGATATCCTTAACCTCTATTGTATCCTCATAATTCAGGCCCAACCTGCTCTCTTCAAAAGCATCAATGCAATAGGGGCAACAGGTAACCAGCACCTCAGCCTCAAGCCCAACTGCTTCTTTTAATCTGAGATTGGAGAATCGCTCTTCCATTTTGGTATCTATCCAAATTCTGCCGCCTCCCATTCCACAGCAAAGGCTATCTTCCCGAGACTCTTCCATTTCAAGTAGCTCCAAACCCGGTATCCGTTTCAAAACTTCCCGCGGCTCATCATATATACCGTTATGCCGACCAAGATAGCAAGGATCATGGTAAATAACTTTCTTCGCATAGTCCTTGTTTATCTGCAGCCTTCCTTCATTAATAAGTTCGTATAAAAACTCGGAAATATGGACTACTTCGAAGTGTACACTGAATTCAGGATATTCGTTTTTAAATGTGTGGTAGCAATGGGGTGAAGAAACAAGTATTTTCTTTACTCCATTTTCAATAAATGTTTTGATGTTATCCTTGGCCAGGCGTTTGAACAACTCTTCATTACCTGTTTTACGGATGCTTTCTCCACAGCAGTTTTCCTCAGTACCGAGTATCCCGAATTCTACGCCGGCTTTGTTGAGAATGGCAGCAGTAGCCTGGGCAACCTTTCCTAATCTTGCATCGTAACTGGGAAGACAACCGGGGAAATATAATATTTCCATCTCCTCAGTAAATTTTTTAACATTGGAACCTTTGGCCCAATCAGCTCTCTTTGAACGGTCTTGAACAAAGGGGTTGCCTTCTGCGGCAAGGCTCGCGCTGGCGGAACGGACGGGTTTAAGTAAGGCATTTGAAACACCGTATCCCGTAGCCAACCTGCGCAAAGCTACAACGTTATCAATCTGCCTTACATCACGGGGACATTGCAAAACACACTTCCCGCAGGTTGTACAACGCCAGACCTCTTCTAGTTCTACCTCCGGCAGGCCAAATGTGGTTTCACGTATCAACTTGCGTATACTGAAATCTGTAACCTTGTTCCATGGGCATACCGTATCGCACTTTCCACACTGGTAACAAAACTTGAAATTCTCTCCACCACATTCTTTTATTTCCTCAACTATCTCTTTGAAGGGGGCTTCAATCTCCATCATTTTAATCCCTTCTTTCATATTAATGTTTTAGCCCTTTTGCGATATACGGTTAAAGCTGTCAGCCAGCTTCTGTAATCCATATTTGTCAATCAATGACTTTAACCCAATCTCCATGTCGTCCAGCTTTAATTCTTCGATTTCTTCCTCTTCCGTTTCTTCATAAGTCAGTGCATCAAGTGAACATACCTGGACACACATGGGCTCATCAAGAGGAGGATCGTTGTTGCAAAGATCGCATTTGAGAGGGAGACCGGAATCGGGATCCTTAAATAAATTCCTGGTCGGGCAAATAGTCCCACAGAAACTGCATTCGCTGTATTCTTTACCGTTAATGGTATATACACGCCTGCCGTCGCATCCGGCTTTAGTATAATCGGTGGCGCGTATCGGCACATACTCATCGTTCAGCGGATCTGAAACTACGCGGATCCGTGACCTGGCCGGATTAATGCTGCTATATTTCGGTTCGGCGTGAAACGCGGAGCAGGCCATCTCACAGGCCCGGCAACCGTTACATTTGTCAAGATTTACTTTGATTGTTTTTACTTTTTTCTTTACAATCTCACCCTTCACGGTTAGCACCCCCCTGACTTTGGTTCTTCGTCTTTTTGCGCCGGAGTTTCTTTGGAAGGAGTAACTTCGTTGCCTGTCAAAATTCCTCTTCGCAGGAAGTCTTCGCTTACGTATTCCAACCCCAGGCTGTCCAGCGTTTCTTTGGTAGGAATTCCATCCTTGGTCCAGCCCTTGAATGAATAATAATCGTCAAGTAATTTTTGTTCAAACTCATGATCTCTTACTGCCCAGTGATCTTCGGGAGGCCTCTCGTCCTCTCTTCTCAGGCCCCTTCTTACATTAAGGGCCCTGACAAGATTCCGATTTCTTTGGAAAATTCTCCATAATCCGTCTTTGTCAAGGTCCATACCGGTTGCAAGTGAAATTATTTCCGGCATGTTGTTTATATGATAGACAACTCCGCCGCCGAACTGACCCCTGAATGATGATAGGAACCCACAGAACCCAACGGAATCATCAATATAATGCATCGCTTCATTCCAGTCGGTAATGGCACATGAAGCCTCATTAGAAATTTCATGGCGTTTTTCCCACTGTAAAAAGTATCTTTTAAACTTTTCATCGGGGAGCACAACTTCCCATTTTTTAACAAATGCTTCTCTCTCCTCCATGGTAGGAAGGGGATCCTGGGGGAAAGAACCTTCAATCTGGGTGATGGCCATTTTCTCACCGGTAGCAATCATGAGGAAATAGGGAGGGTTCAGTTTCCCCAGCTTGATGGGCAACTGCTCAAATTTTTTCGTGGTATTATGATCATATTTCTCTGCACCCTTACCGATCTGACGGGCAGCATGATAAACACCATTGGCTAATATATCTCCTATTCCTTCCCGCCGGACAACTATTTCCAATAGATAACGGATTCGCTCCCCGGAATCAGACGGGAAATTCGGCAGATCCTGATCGGTTAAAATCCCGGCTTCGTATAATTCAATGGCAAATGCCAGAACTTGGGGCGTTGAGTATGAATCCACGCCATATTCCATGGCAGGACCGAGTATTTGATAACTATAATCCAGCTCTTTAAAAGCTGCCATATGATAAGTGTCTTTTCCATAGCATTTATAGGCAAATCTCTTCTGCCCCGGCCAGGAGATCACATTTATGCATTTCTTCGAACAGTTGTAGCAGCCCACCTGCCGGTCCATATTATCGTACTTCCATCTTGTCCATCTTTCCTGTAGTTCCTTGCTCCAATAATTTTTTTGCCGCGTCCGCGCATTGCCCCAGGCAAAATGGTTGTGGTGGAAGCTGTCATCTTCATCTACCGCCATCCAATCCCCGACATCGTTGCTCTCGGCAATTTTATTCCTTAGTTCCACACATAGCTCAAATAGTTCAGCCGGCCGGGCAATATTTATATCCTTAGTCCCACGAACAGCTATCGCCTTTAATCTTTTATCACCCATAACCGGTCCCGGGCCTCGAGCTGCGCTGGAAAAACCGTGTTCAATGCTGGCCGTATAAACCCTGTTTTCTCCGGCCAGGCCGATAGCAGCCACCTGGGCAAACGGCTCCTTCAGCTCTTCTCTAATAAGTCTTGCTGTTTCATGAGTGCCTTTACCGCGGAGGTGGGTGGCATCCCGTATTTCCACTTTGTCATTATTGATCCATAGATAAACCAGATCGGGGGCTTTGCCGGTAATTATGATGCGATCATAACCGGCATGCTTCAACTCCGGGCCAAAAAAACCGCCCATTAACGAATGTGCAAATAAGTTGGTCTGGGGGGAAAAGGTATTTACAGCGGTACGATTGCATCCGGGAACAGGAGTACCATGTAAAAGACCTGCACTGAAAATAAGTACATTATCCGGAGAAAAGGGGTCAGTATCGGGGGGAACCCTATCCCACAGTATCTTCGCAGCAACACCCTGACCTCCCAAATATTGTTCCATTAATTTCGGATCGGTTTCTACCCTCTCAATGTTTCCTCGGGATAAATCAATTTCTAAATTATACCCTGTCTCTGCGTACCTCATTTTTCAACACCTCTAGGTATGTTTTAATAGGTATGTTTTAATAAGCACAATCATTACAAAAAACTGATCAGAACCAATCAAAAACCGATGACTATACTTTTCGAAGACTTAAGTAGTTCCGATTTAGCTGCTACCAGTGTTTCTTACTCCAGTTCCAGGGAAACCCGCATTGGACTACATACCTTTTCACTCCCTTTTTATTAAGTTACTGAATCGCATAAATTTCGACCTACCGTTTGTTTTTAAATTATCATTATTTTTGGTAATCCACAGTAAATTTAATAAATAAGCGCCCTTGTAAATGCGGTTTACCGATTTCAATTATTTCACAAGGTATTTTTTTTGTCAAGGTAATTTTTCCAAATAGTTTGAGATATACTTATTATTTTCAATCTTTCCGGTGCAAGCTAACCGGTGCAGCTAAACCCTGCTTCAGCAGGAATTTTCCTTCAGAAAAACCCATCTTCACGCTAACATTTGGTTACAAGCGTTTCTTAAACAAAGCCGGTACTGCGAACACAAAAGATTGGTTCCCAGCGTAGTGTAAGTTAATACTTCCTTAACAGGTAATATTCAACGTCTGTTTCTTTTTTCCTGCTAATAATATAAGTAAATGAAAGGAAGCATGTCTAAATTATTACTACTTCTGAACTTAAATCTATTAGTATGTTTTTGATATAAAGAAGATATCACAATAACGCAAGTAGTATGGAAATTATGATGTAATTTAAGCGTACCTGTTGAATAGTGGTACGCTTTATTTTGTATTCAAAAAGAATTTGACGGCTTTGCCGATACCAGGGAACCGCTTGACCTTTTGGCTCTGGATAAAGACGGCAACTTGGTAATTATTGAAAACAAGCTTGACGATTCCGGCCGGGATGTAACCCGGCAGGCTTTGAAATATGCATCTTACTGTTCCAGCTTATCCAAGGAAGAAATGAGAGTTATATTTCAGTATTCTCAATTATGATATCATCTTGGAATAATGGGAAACTGTCATGCCTCCCGGTGGAAAGGAGGACTAACTACAATGATATTATTAAACCAGGCTAAATTCATTCCTGTATATGGGTTTAGCTTTTTTTATTCTGCACAAAAAGAGGTGAAGTAATTGTCACAATTCTGGAACCCCCAAATAATACGTTGGTACGAAGAAGCAATGCAATGGCACAATTACCCACAAAGTGTATTGGGAAAAATTTTTCATAGGGAAATATTGGAAAGTGACACCGTATTGGATGCCGGCAGTGGTATCGGGGCTATTAGTTTATATGTGGCCTCCTTTTGCAAGAAAGTCAAAGCAGTTGACAGTCAAGCAGAAGCTCTGAAATTTTTGCGGGAAAAAGCTCAAAACTTAGGCGTGCAGAATGTGGAGACATACCTGGGTAGATGGCCGGACGTGGATGTGGGATATGCAGATGTGGCAATCTGTACTTATTCGCCCCCCATTTCACGAAGTATCCCGGGGCTGCAAAAACTTATAGACGTAACCAAAAGAACGGGAATCATTTTAACCCCTAACAAAAACATGCACGATAATAAAGTTTTTAGCGAGCTTGCCTCTATCCTTGGCATTCAAAGAAAAAGCTTTTGTTCCAATGGATGCTGGGAAAAAGGCTTTTTGGAAAGCAAGGGGGTTAAACTCCAATGCAGCTTAATTAGCCATGACTTCAGCCAACCGGTAAGTGATTATGGCGAGGCCTGGGATTTTATAAAGAACCAGCTGGATGCACCGGAGCATATCAGGGAACGGGCTCTGCAAATTATTCCCGATTATCTGGATAACAAAAACGGCCGCTTTCTAATACCAATTATCCGCGAGAACTGTCTAATAATATTTTCAAAAACACAAGGAGGAAGAAAATAAGCAGAAGATTGGACATGCTAATGTTACAACAACGTTGAGTATTTATGCCGGCTTTCTGCCCCAGGAGGATGATGATATTGCTGAAACATTGGGGTTAATAATGGTGAATGCAAGATGATTGTTTGGAATCAAACCAGTCACACGAAATCACACGACAGAACACGATGAAACACAGTATTTTTATAAAGATTTGAGAGTAAAAAAAATGGATGTCCTTTAACTGCCGATTAAATGGACATCCACGCTAGTTCATTATGGCACGCCCGGCAGGAGTCGAACCTGCGGCCAACGGATTAGAAGTCC
>JAAYOY010000001.1 GCA_012520035.1 Bacillota bacterium | reverse complement strand
TAATCTTCATAGACCTTTACCTCGGTTTTTTGACCATCAATATAAAAATTGAGTGTAAAAAAAATCTCCGGGTCATCAGGTTCAAAGCTTACATCGGTCTCGGCGGACCTCAAGATTCTGACCAGGGTGGCCAAGCGAAAGGCGAGGGAAGGTTCTTTTTCCAGATCATATTCTAATTTCAGATCACTTGCTTCTTGAATGATCTCTACCCTAGTCGCTTTAAAAAGATGTTCCAGCATCCCCGGCTTGCTCGCCTTAACCGGTAGCAGTTCGTTAACCATATCCCAGAGATTTTCAGTCCCTTCATAATAATTGTATAAATCAAGAAGGGCATAAACCGGATCCTGTATTTCAATTGTAGACAGCTCAGCATCTTCGCTGTCGAATGCTGTCAACCTGTAACCCGGATAACCAGAGCCATGGGGACTTGGCATATCACAGGGCTCTAACGAATTGAGTTCATTGATAATACTTTCCATTTGATTCTGGTCAAGCACAAGCAGCAGATCCGCTTCGTCATCCTGCAACAGCACTATCTTTTCCGCTAATGGAAAAACCTCCATTTTACCTGCTTCCGAAACAGGTTCGCTTTCCCCTCCTGTTTCCGGGGAAGGTTGCATATCTTCTGATGCCCTCGGAAGAGATTCCTTTACCTTATTTTCTGCGCATCCCGCGATGAAAGATAAGAGGAAAAGGACTGCAATACAACAGGCAATCTTTCTGCGAACCATGTCTATGTAAAACTCCCTCCTTTTGTTAGTCGATATCCAGAGACAAATTGGGCAATGCTGTTCTGGTCAATGTGCCGTACAGAGCTCCAAAATCTTCCGCGACTGTGCGGCCCTGCTTTCAAAACCCGTGTCACTGATTCCCCTGTATCTTCTTAGCAAAACAACTTCGGTAAAGATTTGATTTTTTTGGGGTTATTCCTGCATTAAGAACCGGATCTATTCATAATATATTTTCCGGGTGAGAAAATAGTCCTTGAAACGGATAAAAACCCCTTTATAAAATAACAAAATAAATGTCAAACCGACAAACTCTAAAAAAATACCGGTAAAACGGTATTTTTTATGGGCAGAACTTTAATCTAAAGAAAGGGATTAACAGCTTTTATGTTTTCATAGAATTGATTCGTGTTAAGATCTTCTGTCCAGATAATTTTACAATCCAGAGTTTTAGCGCTGCAGATAATCATGGCATCCCAAAAAGAAATTTGATTTCTCTGCTGTATCTCTATCGCCTCCAAAATGCTTGACAGGTCTGGGATATGAAGCCGCCATTGTCCAAGATCGGTTATTATTCGGCTTGCTATATCCGCGGGCAGAGGTTTTGGAATTTTTGCGCTTATATTGACGTAAAGCTCCTGTAATACCTGAATACTCAGGCACCCCAGGCCTGATTCCCACAAATCTATAATCAAAGACCTAGCCTGTTCCCGCTTTACGGGGTCGGAAATGTCATATGCATAGATAATTATATTAGTGTCCACAAACTGAAACTCTTTATTTTCGGGCATGCAGGTCTTCCCTTCCCCAATTTATTTTACCCTTGAGTCCCATGTCGAAACCGCTTTTCAGGATAACGAGTTGCCTGTCTTTTGCTTTGCTATATGCATCTTCTTTTTCAACAATTTCTTCCAGGGCTTGTGATAAAAGGCCGGAAAGGGAAGTATGCCTGTCAATAGCAATGTGTTTTGCTTTTTTCAAAATATCCTTGGGGATGGAAACTGTTACATTCTGATAATCCAAATTTATTTCACCTCCACGTTAATAAGTGTACCACTTTTTAAGTGGATTGGCAAGAGCAATTCGCTCGGCAGTGAACCCTCAAAGGGTTTTTTCACAAATAGCTTACTTTGCTCGGTATAAAAATCGTCTTTTTTTTATTAGAGATTTTACCACGCCATGATACTGCGACAGCCCAAATATTTATTTCACGACCTCACGAAAAGCTCATTTAAAAAGAAAAATAATGTATAATGAAATATAAGCCGTTATATGCATTATGAGCTTATGTCCAATTAATCTTAAAATAAAATATGGCCATTATGCCAAATATCCGTTATTTGCTTTTTAGCCACTGAGAAATGATTGACAGGTAAAAAGGTAAGGTTTATAATAAATATATGATAATGAGAATCTTTCTCTTTAAATTAACGCGATTAGATCATATACAAGAGGGAATTAATATGCCGCAGGTAACATTAACAGAGATGAAACCGGGACAATCGGGGATAATTACTGCAATTGCCGGAGGACAGGGGTTAAGAGCAAGGCTGCAGCCCCTTGGAATCCGTCCGGGAAAAAAAATAACCAAGCTGAGCTCGGTATTCCAGCAGGGGCCGGTTACCATCAGCGTGGATAACAGCCAGATAGCAATAGGTTACGGAAAGGCAATCAGAATCCTGGTGGAGGTGGAAGAGAAATGAGAAAAATCGTGCTGGTAGGCAACCCCAACGTGGGCAAAAGCGTTATTTTCTCCCAGCTTACCGGTGCCCGCGTGATGATCTCCAATTATCCCGGCACAACAGTGGAATTTACCCGGGGGGAGCTTAAAACAGGCACCGATACTTTTGAGATTCTCGACTCTCCGGGGACTTACAGCCTGACCCCCACATGCCGGGCAGAAGAAGTAACGGCGGAACTTGTCGAGCATGCGGATATTATCGTTAATATAGTAAACGCCACGAACCTGGAAAGAAACCTCTTTCTCACCACGCAGCTGCTGGAGCGGGGTATACCGATGGTGATAGCTTTAAATATGTTCGACGAAGCAGCCCAGAAGGGAATAAAGATAAACCCGGACAAACTGGAGGAACTCCTGGGTGTTCCGGTGGTACCCACCGTTGCCATCAGCGGGGAGGGGGTCAAAGACATTGTCAGATTAATTTTTTCTGCCAGGAAAGTTGAAAGGAAACCCTCCTCGGACGCGGAAAGGTGGTCTGAAGTAGGAAGCCTGGTGGGAAAAGTCCAGGCAGTATCGCACCGGCACCGCACCTGGATCGAGGCGCTCCAGGATGCCAGCTTAAGGCCGCTGACAGGGATTCCCCTGGCAGCCCTTGCATTGTATTTAACCTTTAAAATTGTCATTGGAGCAGGGGAGCTCATCCACGATGTAATATTTAACAGGATAATTTTCGGAATGCTTTACGGACCGCTTATGGACAAACTGAGCGTCTTTCTGGGAGAAGGTTTCTGGCATGACGTTCTTATCGGCCAGCTCGTGAACGGGGAGATCAGTTTCGAAGAATCCATGGGTATGCTTACTACAGGGGTTTTCGTATCCTTTGGACTTGTTTTGCCCTTTATCGTAATTT
>JAAYOY010000070.1 GCA_012520035.1 Bacillota bacterium | reverse complement strand
CTGGTTCGGCAAAGGCGGATTTTTCTCCGGACCGGCAACCGGCAGTTCCTGACAGCACGGCACAAAGCAGCATTAGAAGGAGCAGCGCCGCCCATTTTTTTATGCAGCTGTTCATTTTCACTTGTAATCCCTCACTTTTCAACGGCTTTATGCTCTTTAGACTTTCAAAGCCGGAAAAAAGTTCCCTGAACCGGGCAGTATTTTTCGTAAAAACCGGCGGAAAGCCCAGTATTCATCTTTTTGAGGAGGCTTAGGCGGAGTTTATTTTGTCGTCCAGCCTTCTGACCCTTTCCTTTTTGCAGTTTTAATATATGATAGGTTAGCTCCTTTTAACTTAAGTCTTTTCGCTTAAAATTCAGCATTAATAAGAAAGAGAGATATGCCATCATTGACTGCCGTGCTGGTGTTAATATGCGTTTTTTTCTTATCTTCTGCGGAAAAAACCATACAGAAAAATATTGGAAGACATTAACAGTTTTGAGCTGCGATCTTGCAGTGACGCCAGGATTAGAGAGATGTCCGCGGAACTGAAAAGAAGAGCCGCCGGGGGAATCAACGCGGATCAGCTTCTGGTGGAAGCCTTTGCCCTGGTGCGGGAGGTCTCGCGGCGCACCCTGGGTTTATATCCCTTTGATGTGCAGGTTATGGCGGGGATTGCCCTGCACAATGGAAAGATCGTGGAGATGCAGACCGGGGAAGGCAAAACGCTGGCTGCCGTCATGCCGGCATATCTGAATGCCCTGGGCAGCAAGGGGGTGCATATCTTTACCTTTAACGATTACCTTGCCCGCAGGGATGCTGCCTGGATGGGACCTGTCTATGAGTTTCTGGGTCTGACAACAGGATATGTGCAGGAAACGATGAGTATAAGCGAACGGCAGGCGGCCTATTCCTGCCATGTAACATATCTGACGGCAAAAGAGGCAGGTTTTGATTATCTTCGCGACTTCCTCTGCACTGAAGCTAAAAATTTGGTTCACCGCCCCTTTCATTATGCTATCGTGGATGAGGCTGATTCAATCTTTATCGATGAGGCGCGTATACCGCTGGTCATCGCCGGCAATGTGCCTGAAGCTGCAGAAAGCCCTCTTTCTTTAGCTCGTTTAGTGGCGGGGTTTCATGCAGGGGAAGATTATGAAATCGACCGCTGCAACAGGAATGTTTATCTGACTGATACGGGGCTCTCCCGTGCCGAACAAGAACTAAAATGCGGCAACCTGTACGCCCCGGAAAACCTGGAGCTGCTGACGAGGCTTAACTGTGCCCTCTTTGCCGGGGTATTGCTGGAAAGGGATAAAGACTATATTGTCAGGAATGGGAAAATTGAACTCATCGACGAATTTACCGGGCGTGTTGCCGTGAAGCGTCTTTGGCCGGATAACCTTCAGGCCGCGGTGGAGGCCAAGGAAGGACTGCTGCCCGCTTCCCGGGGCAAAATTTTGGGCTCCATTGCTTTGCAGCATTTTTTAAACTTGTACCCAAGGCTGGTATGACCGGGACAGCGCGCCCGGCAGACGCCGAATTTAATGAATTTTACAATATGAATGTGGTGGTCATACCCACAAACAAACCCTGTATTCGCCAAGACCATCCGAATCTGATTTTTACTCACAGGGAAGCCAAACAGCAAGCTCTGCTAAGGGAAATTGCGGATCTGAGGATACAGTTGTGGAAGTACTCCTTTATCATTGAACAGCAGCGACGCATCATCCATAAAAAACGTCAGGACATCCTTCTGGACCGGGTGCAGCTGCAACTTTTATCAAACGCCGCTGCCGGGCGTTATGCCCTGTTGCGCAGCCGTCTGGGCGTGAAGGCCCTGCAGAAAGCAGAAAAACAGCTGACGCTTTATCATATCAACCGGTGCTGGGCTGATTACCTCGACTATATTTCTTATGTGCGGGAAGGTATCCACCTGGTTGTGATCGGCCGGCAAAACCCTCTGGAGGAATTTCACCGGCTTGCTGCATCAGCGTTTCAAGAGATGCTGGAGAGGATAGACAAGGAAATTGTAAAATCCTTTATGACCGTAAAAATCGGAAAAGACGGGATTGATATGCAAAAGGAAGGTCTGTCCGGCCCGTCTTCGACCTGGACCTATCTGATAAATGAAAATCCGGATCAGTTCAGCAGGCTCCCTTTTCTCATCAAGGCTGCTGAAACTGCCATCCAGGGTCCTCTTTTTACTGTCCAGCCACTCATTAAAAGCTTTTTAAAAATTTCCCCCAAAAGAAACGAAACCTGTTAAAAAATAGAAATAATTTCACTGTTTTTGCAGGAAATGTTTTAGTTAAAAAATTTAATGAAAAACATTAAATTTTTATTGATAAAGTTTAATTGCGGGATTATAATACTCTTAAATAAATGTAATGGAGTGATATTGATGCGTGCTTTGGACTATGTTGATAAAAACAGGAAGTTGGTAAAATTTTTGCGTATTCTTTCGCAAATTGGTTTATGGGGCTCCGGAGCTGCGGTTGTAATCTTCCTGCCGCTGGCAGTTTATCTGGCGAGCGGTAATGGTGCCGATGCCTTCATGAACCTGCCCGAAACTTTTAATTTTGGCTATACGGATGGTGTAATAAACTTCAATATCGGGTTGGATGACATCTCTCCCCAAGTGGCACAAACAATTATCGTGCAACTCCTTTTTACTATTGTGATTTATGCGGCTGTTTTAGGTTGCATCTTATTCTACCTGAGCGGGGTGTTGAAAGCAGTTGAAAACAGGTCGCCGTTTGCCCGTGAGAACTCGTGCCGCATTTCATCCATGGGAGTGGTCTTTCTCGCAGGCTCCGTAATCACCGGCCTGGTGCAGGCAGCTACCGCACATGCGCTCATCGCAGCCCTTGGCCTGAGAGAAACGATGAGTGTCGACTTCTCCTTCAATTCAACAATGCTCATGACAGGCCTGCTCCTGCTTATTCTCTCCGGAATTTTTCGTTACGGCACATATCTGCAGGAAGAATATGACGCAACACTTTAGGAGGGAACAGGGATGGCCATTATACTCAGACTGGATAGAATGTTGGCGGACAGAAAGATGCAGCTTAGTGAGCTGTCGGAAAGAATTGGTATTAGTGTAGTGAACCTCTCCAATATTAAAACGGGAAAAATAAAGGCGATCCGCTTTTCCACGCTTGATGCCATCTGCCGGGAACTGGATTGCCAACCCGGCGATATCCTGGAATATAAAGAAGTGGAAGTGGAAGGATAAGAGAAAAATTTCGGGAAGGCCGGCGGCTAAATACCGCCAACTCTCCCGGTTTGACATTTCTGGAAAGGAAATGTTACTCCAAAACAAGAGGGATATTTACAACAAGCATCTTTGAGCCGTCTTTCATGCTTACACAGAATAACTGTAAAACCAGCCGGTCCGCATCAATATCCGCGGGAAGGGGGTTTTTTCTTCAAAATAGCCCCAGTCCCCCATTGTTGCGGTCGTAAAGCCGCTAGAAAGGACGCTATCATCCTCACTAAGAAGCTCATAACTGACCGTTCCTTCAAATACACAGGCTACCCCCGAAAGGGAGATCGTCCCTTCTATTTGCTCATCCGGTTTGGGGCTGAATATCTTAATCCAATCCGAGGAAGCAACAATGGGCTGTTCAATTGTCTCAATGCCGAGCACCCTCATGAAATACCTGTCCGGGTTGTTGACATCCAGATGATTACTACCCTGTCTGGAATGTAATTGTTACCTGCCAATACTTCTTTGATCTGCTGCTGAATAACCTGCTCAAGAATTTCTGTCCGCCGCTCAAGTTTTGTCCCCCAGGTGCCCATCCTCTATACTGACCTTTGTTTTTTTTAGCAGGGCCAACAACCTTTTTAGCAATTTCTGCAAGCTCAGAAGAGGTTTTGTTGATCTGGTCTTTTTTACCCCTAGCGTTGCTAGCTTTAAAATATCATTACAGTGTCAATAATAAGCCGGGTGACATATCTTATTATAACCATTATTATAATAATTTTTTTTAGGGAGAGATCTTAATGGAACTTACTCCTTTTATAGATGCACTTCCAATCCCGGAATATTTAAGGCCCTTGGAGCGCCACAAGCAATTTACATATTACGAAGTAACCATGAAAGAATTTTTTCATCAGATGCATAGTGAGCTGCCGGGCCCAACCAAAGTATGGGGCTATGAAGGAAAATTTCCGGGACCGGTTATTGAAGCAGAAAGAGGAGAGCGCGTGCGTGTAAAATGGATTAATGACTTACCCGAAGAACACTTTCTTCCCATTGATCGTACTATCCATGGCTCCGGGGACAGTATGCTTGACGTGCGTACAGTTGTTCATCTGCACGGGGCAGAAGTTGAATCCGATAGCGACGGTTACCCGGATGCATGGTTCACAAAAGGCTATAAGCATGTCGGCCCCCGTTTTGAGCGAGAAGTATATGAATATCCCAACAACCAGCGTGCGGCGACGCTCTGGTATCACGATCATGCAATTGGCATTACGCGTTTAAACGTTTATGCAGGTTTGGCAGGATTGTACATCATCCGTGATCATCAAGAAAGGGTACATAACTTACCGGCCGGTAATTATGAAATCCCGCTGATCATCATGGATAAATCTTTTAATGATGATGGCTCCCTTTTTTATCCGCGGACCGTCAACAACCCGCCTCCGAATTTTCCCGATCCGTCTATAACCCCGGGTGTAGCCGGTGATTGTATATTGGTCAATGGAAAAGTCTGGCCTTATCTTGAAGTTGAACCAAGAAAATACCGCTTCCGGATTTTAAACGCTTCCAATGAAAGATTTTACCGGATGAAGCTGGATTCCGGTCAATCATTCATCCAGATAGGTTCGGACGGGGGGTTGCTGGAAAGGCCTGTAAAATTAAAAGAGATCACCATTGCTCCTGCAGAACGTGTTGATGTTATCATAGATTTTTCGCAGCAAGTGGTTGGGAGCCGTATTATTCTTAACAATACCGCAAATACACCCTTCGATTTTGGTGCTCCCCCTGATCCTGAAACAACGGGAAAAATAATGCAATTTAGAGTTGTTGAATTAAAATCACCCGATACAAGTAATATCCCCAGGTTTTTAAGCAATATTGTCAGGTTCCAGGAATCCGATGCAGAAAGAATTAGGGATATAACTCTGGATGTCAGGCCCGATCAATACAACAGGTTGAAATTTTTCTTAAACAACCGGGGTTTTATGGAGAACCTAACAGAAAAGCCCCGTCTTGGCGATATAGAAATATGGCGCATTATTAACCAGGGTATTGCAGTACATCCAATTCATATACATCTTATTCAATTTCAAATCCTTGACCGAATTCCGTTTGATGTAGATGCGTTTAATGCAAAAGGCCAGTTGCGCTTTACCGGTGAACCTCAACTGCCGCCGCCCGGTGAAAGCGGCTGGAAGGATACAGTCCAGGCGACACCGGGATTTGTGACCCGGCTTATTATGCGTTTTGCTCCCTTCACGGGGCGGTACGTATATCACTGCCATATTTTGGAGCACGAAGATTACGATATGATGCGCCCGTTTCAGGTTATAGCGCCTGCTTGCAAATACTGCCAGAAATAAGGGGCTAAATAAGTGCCCTTTCAAAGTATTCTCTTTGTATACCAGGAAATACTATCACTGAGGTGATAGTATGTTTTTTAATAAAAAAACTATCTTAATCATAATCTTGCTTTTCGTAATCTCTATTGCCGGATGCGGCAGCTTTCCTGGTTGTGGTACTGCCGAAAAAAAATCGGATAAAAATGCTCAGGATAAAAAAGAGATGCCGGAGGAAATAATGGATATGGAGGCTTCCGTGTTAAAGATTATGCATCAGGCTGATTTGATACCGCTGGTGGAGCTAATGTCCCGGCAGTCAGGCGGAGAAGCCGGGGGACAGGGATCCGGCGAAGGCGGCGGGCAAAATTCCGGCGGAGGAGGAGAACAGGAAGCCGGCGGGGGAGGAGACCAAGGACAAAAACAAGATGTAAAACTTACTTTTGAAAAAACCATCTTAGGTGAAGTATTAAAAAGAGAAATGGAAGCTGAAGGCAGCAATAACGAAGAAATTAATAAAATACCTGAGAATACTGAGGAAATCTGGAATAACATAAAAACAACCGTAATAGGATTGCACGACCAATGGAATAAATTAGAACCGACGGTTATGCAAGAAAATATACCTTCTGATACAGTTAATTCCCTTGAAGAAACTCTGGAAAGTTTAACGCTGGCAATCACGGAACATAATTATTTCAACACCCTGTCTTTCGCGAATGAGCTTACCGGACACTTATCGAAAATCTCTGCACCTTTCGCGCAAAATGCTATTCCTGCGATCAATGAGCAAAGATACCATGTTAGAAATATTTTGCTCAGTGCTGCAAATAATAACTATGAAGAAGCGCGGGGAAGCTTAAATTATATAAAAGAACACAGCCGGGCCGTAACAAGTTCTTTAAAGGAAAGGGAAAAAAGATCTGACAGCCTGAACATGTGCATAGATAACCTGCAAGGGGCGCTGGATGAGCAGAACCTCGGGCTGATCAACATTAAAGCGGCTATTGTCATTGAGGAATTGGTAAAGATAAAAGAGGAATTGAAAAATATTGCACAGGGCTGATGTGGCTGATTATAGCTGGCCGGGGGGCAGGCTTGAAATGATGTTGCGGTATTCAGTAGGAAATTTCACTAATTATAATCTTTAGAATCGACTTTGCCTTGTATGCCTGTTTAGAAAAACATCCGTTTAATTCTTCATTTGCAAGTGAATATTTCAAAGCCCGACCCCGCTATTTCCAAAGCAGGGCAGCGATAAAGACAAAGCCCGCTATACCGACCACCGGGTAGACTGTTGCCACTATTTGTGAAAACCCAAGCTGCCCGGCAAGGAAGGAGCATGTAGCAACGATTATCGTGAACGGTTTGAACCAGCGGCTGTCGCCGGGGACTACGCGGGAAACAAAGCCGTAGAGGCTGCTGATTGCCGTTGTATATATTTCAGCAATCAGGACGAACGTGTAAAACAGCCTGATCGCGGGGGATATTTTTCCGGCGGAAACCAGCATCGGTATTTCAAAGCCGGTGATCTCAGGAGCTGCGGCAAGTATTGTAAGCAAGATTGCCAGGGCAGATATTCCCAACCCCAGTGCTCCTAAAAAAGCCCCTTTCTTCAGTGATTGGGGTGTGGCTAAAGTGCCCATCGGTACCAGGATGGGTACAGATAATGTAAGGTTATAGGAGACATAGGCAAGTCCGGAGATGTACCAGCGGGGCAGCGCTGCACTTGCCGGGGAGGACCAGGTCAAATCCGGATGGCCGGATACAATTATGCAGAGCCCGACTCCTAAAACAGCGGCTATTAAAAAGGGAACCACAATACTGATGGCATCAATTACCCTGCCCAGACCGGAAATAACGGTAATTCCTGACAGGCCGGCCATGATAGCCAGGCCAGCATATAAAGGTAAACCGAATTCCTGTTCAAAGACAGCTCCGGTGCCGGCAACCATAGCCACCAGAATACCGAATAAAAAGAAAGTGATGACAAAGTTAATCAGCGGTCCGAAGTGACGGCCGCCAACAGCATCAACAACCTGCTTGTAAGAGCTTCCCCCGGTACGATAAGCGATTAACATAACCTTCATTCCCAAAAGACCAAAAAGATATGTTGCCAGAGCCAGTCCGGCGATTCCCCACAGGCCAAAATAACCAAAAAACTGGAGTATTTCCTGCCCCGATGCAAAACCTGCACCAATAACAGCGCCGATATAAACTGCGCCCACCTTAAAAGCTGATATATATTTTTCAGGTTTTACTATTCTTGCTGTCATATACTATCTATGTGATTGCCGACGCAGAAATATTCCAAATTACATAAGTGTTTTTATGCCAAAAAACATAATACCTTATTAGAATATTGAGCCGGAAAAATAAGCTAAAACTGCAGCTTTTTCGGCATTTTTTTCCTCAATGCCAAGAAGGAATTTCTGGTTTGATGTCGAAAATATTTAATATAAATATTAAACATATTTTGAAATAAAATGGGAGGGGCTGAAGGATGAGTTGCAACAGCAAAGACAGCCTTTTAAAAGAACTGGGGTTAATCAACACAGCCGAGGTGAATTATAATCTGCCTGTAGCCAAGCTCGTTGAAATAGCGCTGGCTCGTCAAGAAGGGATACTGACCTCCAGCGGTGCCTTAAGAGTTGAAACCGGAAAATACACCGGACGTTCCCCTAACGATAAATATATAGTAAAGGACGGGGATCTTACAAAACGAATCTGGTGGGGCGACGTCAACAAACCGGTGAGCGAGGAGACCTTCCAAAATCTATACAAGCGCCTTGCTGCTTACCTGCAAAACCGTGAGCTTTTTGTTTTCGACGGTTTTGCCTGTGCCGATACCAACTATCGCTACCCCATCAGGTTTATTAATGAGCTGGCCTGGCAAAATATTTTTGAGCAGCAACTTTTCATTACAATGGAGCCTGATCAGCAAGGAAAATTTAAACCTTTTATTACAGTTATAGTAGCTCCGACATTTAAAGCTGATCCCAAATTGGATCATACAAACTCCGAAGCTTTCATCATTATTGATTTTTACCGGAGGATAATCCTGATCGGAGGAACGCACTATGCCGGTGAAATCAAAAAATCTGTTTTTTCTGCGCTGAATTACCTCTTACCGCAAAGGAATGTACTGCCTATGCACTGCTCAGCCAATATGGGGAAAGAAGGCGATGTGGCTCTTTTCTTCGGTCTTTCCGGAACGGGTAAGACCACCCTTTCTGCAGATCCCGAGCGTTATTTGATTGGTGATGACGAGCACGGCTGGTCACCGGATGGCATCTTTAACCTGGAAGGTGGTTGCTACGCCAAATGTATCAACCTGTCCCGGGAGCATGAACCTCAGATTTGGAATGCCATTCGCTTTGGCTGTGTGCTGGAGAATGTTGGCGTTGATCCCCGTAATTTAGAAACAGATTTTAATGATAACAGCCTTACAGAAAATACCCGGGCTGCTTATCCCGTTGAATATATTTCCGGTGCTGTAATTCCGGGGGTGGCCGGCCATCCGAAGGTTATTCTCTTTCTCACTGCGGATGCTTTTGGGGTCATGCCTCCTGTGGCCAAATTAACCGGTGAGCAGATTATGTATCACTTCCTGCAGGGCTATACCAGCAAACTGGCCGGAACAGAAAGAGGGATTACTGAACCGGTAGCTACATTTTCCTCCTGTTTTGGAGCCCCTTTCCTGCCCCTGTCTCCAACGGTTTACGCCGAGATGCTGAAAGAAAAAATCGACAAGCATAAAACTGATGTTTATCTTGTAAATACTGGATGGAGCGGCGGACCTTACGGGATTGGAAAGAGGATTAAACTGAGTTATACCCGTTCCATAGTGCGGGCTGCCATAAAAGGTGATCTCAACAACGTTAATTATGACAAAGAACCCTATTTCAACCTGATGATTCCGCAGGAGTGCCCAGGGGTCCCACGGGAAATATTAAATCCTGTAAATACCTGGGAAGACCGGGAAGCCTTTCAAAAACAGGCTGAACGCCTGGCAAAGCTTTTTGAAGACAATTATTCCAACCTGAAGTTTACTGTAATAAATTAATATGGAGGAAGTTTGCTTGCTTTAAAGAAATACAGGCAATGCAGGCAAAAAAGCTTAAGCCAACAGAAGATTTTGCTGTTGGCTTAAGCTTTTTACTTTGGGGAGAAATCAGTTAAAATTTCATTATAAACACCGTCAAATGTAGTATAACTTAGGAAAGGTGAATACCGATGCCTCAAGGAGCGGTTCTCATGTGTTATGGACAGGTACACCGATTCTTCTAATAATGGCTGATGAAATAGAAAGGTATAGAGGTATTTGTTGTAAACCGATATAATATCTAATAAGGAATATAAAACGTGAGTAAGGAGTATAAAACGTATGGGAATGGTCTGTGAAAAATCCGAATGAGGTATTCTTGGACGGTGAAGGCGCATTTTAACAAAAAGCTTCACACAACCGTCGTAAGGTTATTGTTATTCGTCGGCAGACCCGGGTAATAGATAAATAGCACCGGGTAACAGACAGTATAAAGAATTCTAAGAAGGGGGCGTATCTGACTATGATTAAAAAAACATCGCCATCTATTGATGAATGGCTAAAGGAAGCAAAAGCGGATCCTGCTGCCTTAAAGGTAGGGATGTTTTTGGTCCATAATGGTGTTGTACGTCAAACACCTAAAGCAAAGGTCCGCCAGGGGATAGATGACGGTTCGTTGGTAAAAGGAATGTACTTTTCCTATGATGCGGAAAAAGTTGATGAGGCGATTGCGGAAACTTATAAGATGGATGGAATATTCTATGTTAAGGTGTGGCTTAATGAAGGCCGGCTGGAAATCGGGGATGACATAATGTATGTACTTATAGGCGGCGATATTAGACCCCACGTTGTCGCTGCTCTCCAATTCCTGGTAGAAAAGATTAAAACCGAATGTGTTACGGAAATAGAACAAAAAGCTTAAAATTCATTTACATGAAATATTGCAAAAGCAATAAAAATTGGTCTCAGGTAAATTATCGGAGGTTTATAAATGAACAAAATGATTAAGATTAGGAATGAAGAAGAAACCGATTATGAGAGAGTGGGAGAAATCACAAGGAAATCTTTTTGGAATTTATATATCCCGGGGTGCGTTGAACATTATTTAGTTCATGTTATGCGATCCCACAAAGATTTTCTGCCGGAGTTGGATTTTGTGATTGAAGTTGATAAT
>JAAYOY010000009.1 GCA_012520035.1 Bacillota bacterium | reverse complement strand
TTAGCGATCGTCGATTTCCGGACTTTCCTCATCATAAAAAGTATGTTTGCATAAAGGGCAAACAAGCTGATGCTTGGAATGGCGCAGATTATAATCACACACATAGCGGCACCCACATTTAGGACAGGTAACCCAAAAAATTTTTTCCATCGATAACGCTCTCCCTTCGTAAGATTAAAGGTTATTTCTCAATCCATTCGTCCAGTTTAATGCGCTCCATTACACTATCCGGCAACTTAAAGCAGTCGGGATAAGCTCTATCCAGCGGCCTGGTGGCGTCTATAATTACTTTCTTTTGACCAAGGGCCATGGTAAAAACAGAGCGCATTTTCTCAATTATCGTAATGTCCCTGTCAAAGTCACAGCATGTATTCACGGCCCAGATTACATCCTGTTCGTTGAAGACGTCAATATCCTTATCCACAACAACTACCAACTGCAGCGTGTGACAGTTTTCCAAAAGCGCTGTCAACCCGGCAAGTTTTGCATCCCCATCTCTTTTGTTATCAATGGAGATGTAACAGGAGAGGGTGCCGCACCCGGAATACGGAATATGTGCCCCGGTAACGGTTCCCAACTTGTTGTCAACTGCCCGGTAAAGGCTTCCTTCCTTGGCTATACCGCCCAGGTTCCAGTGGTCATGATGGCCGGAGAATATATCCATCAAAATCGCATCTTTGCGCCGCGTAATGGCGGTTACATCCATCGCCTGGCGCAGGCACTGCGCCTGATAATGCCTGGTGATTTCGCCGAAGGGATCGACCAGTTCCTTATGTCCGGGGACGATCTCACCTTCAATCAATATCTCCGCATCCGCAGGAACCATAAAATCCTCACCCCAGGTTTCCGAAGGCACAAGGCGAAGCGGCTCTCTCAGGAAGGATCCGATCGTGGAATAATCATCGTTATCGTAAGGAACAAGCGCCATTGAACCTAAGTAAAAAGCAGGATGATGACCGATAACATTAACAACCGGCGCTGGTTTTCCCATTTTTTCATATTTATCGAGAATGCGTTCCAGGTGCGGGGAATGAATGGAACAGCCCAATCTTTGAGAACCTTTGTAAAAAGTTTTGATAAATGAAATATCGTAAATGCCTGTATCGGGGTCTTTCATAATCAGGGTCATCGTGAAGACGGGACAGAGGTCTTTTTCATAGTGCAGGACACCGGGTAAGAGTGCGGGATCTGCTTCAGCTCCGCGCAGAACGATCTCTTTTACAGGTGCTTCATCTCTGCTGATAACCTGGGGAGATATTTTTTCATCTCTTAGCCGCGAGTACTCCAGGCTCAACGGCTGTTTCGCCTGATCCACAGGCCAGTCAAGAGCAATGGCACATCTTTCCCTGCGGGCATATACATTTGAAACAATGGGCATCTCCGAATCTTCCCCCCGCAGGTTTTTAGGATTGACAAACTTCACCAGCGGGAACTTCTGCTCCCTCGTTAAATGTTCGAGGATTGCCGTACATTCATGTTTGGCAGGATCAATTGGACGTCTTACCTCAACGTATTGATCCGGTAATTGGGTTTTTACCTGTTCCAGAAAATTCCTTAAACTTTTTGGCATTTTTAGCTTCCCTCCTTAAAATTTGGAAAGTTTACTGGAAAAACTTGCCTTTTGCTGCACCCCTCCTTTAAGTGGTGTTGTGGGTTTATCTTATAATGCAAAACTTATATTTCACTATACAGAACTTATATATCATTTAATTAAATCTATAAATAATTATTCCATATCTATGTTTTGCTGTCAAGATAGAAATTAATCAATACAACCAAAGTGTATTATATTTGTAATTATGTTCACTTTTGCAAAACGCTAAATTTCCATTTATATAAAACAGGCTATATAAGCAAAAAAAGTCAAAGTCGCCTTAACGTAAAAAAATTAATAATTACTCCCAGGAAGTTATAATGGAAACCGCCGTTTCGCCAAAATTATAAAAATATCTCCAGAAACGAGGGGAAAAACCATATCTTTTTCAGGGGTTTCACGTTATTAATAGTAGAGAAAAAGAATTACTAAAGAGAAAGAATTTACCAGAGGAGCTATCATGAAAAATATATTTCATAAAAGCAGTAGCATTATAAAGTTTTTCTTTTTATTGTTTTTAATACTTCTTCCGGCAAACGGATTGGCATATGCCAGTCAAAAGGCAACTAAATATTACCTTCCCTCTTATGCCGTTCCTGCTGCAAATGATGCTAATATTACTTATAACAATAAGGCACCTTCTTATTTTCAGGCATTCCCTTACCTTAAAGCGTCTTCAATCCTGGCAGATTTGAAAGGGCCGGACTATGTAAAAGCAGGAGTTGATTTTACCATTACACTGGTTACCGGTGAAGACTTCCCGCTTTTGCTCAACCAGGAAGTGAGCTTTTTTGAATCCTTTGAAGATGAGGCTTACCAACTTATCGGTAGATCCAATTTAGACGAACAGGGAAAAGCCGAGCTGAAACTCAACAAAACAACTGCCGGAAAGTATAAATACAATGCTATTTTAGGGCCTTTTCAAAATGAAATTGAGGTAACGGTGCTGCCTTCCAGGCCCTCCGTTATTCGCGGGGTAGAAGAGGTTTTTTTCCATGAGGCAGGTAAGACGGTTGAAGCCGGGTTCCTTGTTGAAGACTCCTACGGAAACATAATTAAATTTGGCAACAGGGAAGGACAGTACCTGCTAAAAGATCTTTTGGAGGTATCCGTTACCGGCCCTGATAATAATCCAATCCGGGAAATAGATTTAACAAGCGGCCGCGATGGAATATTGCTGGTAAAATTTTTACCCG
>JAAYOY010000008.1 GCA_012520035.1 Bacillota bacterium | reverse complement strand
CTGTCGCACCTGCAACATAGGGAGCAGTTCTCCCTGTCGCACTTTTCGTCGAGTCTCCGCGCAAACAGAAAGGTTCTCAGCCCAACTTTAAACAGCAAGGAGTACATAATAGCCCTGGCGGGCAACCCCAATACAGGGAAAAGCACATTATTTAATGCTCTTACAGGCCTCAGGCAACATACGGGTAATTGGCCGGGGAAAACTGTTGCCCAGTACAGGGGAAGCTGTAACCTGAACGGCAAAAAGGTAACGCTTGTCGACCTGCCCGGAATTTATTCCTTGCTAGCCAATACAATTGAAGGAGAAATCGCCCGGGATTTTATTTGTTTTGCGCAGCCGGATGCTACTGTAATAGTCGTTGATTCAACCTGTCTGGAACGAAACCTGAACCTGGCCTTGCAGATTTTAGAGATCACACCGAAAGCCATCCTCTGCGCCAACCTGATAGATGAAGCAAAAAGGAAAAACATGCATATCGATACCGGTGAATTGGAAGAAAAACTGGGAATACCCGTTATTCCTACTGCAGCGCGCAGCGGTAAGGGTTTAAAAAAGCTTAAAGCCGCGATTGACGACCTGATCTGCGGCAGGATAACAACCCGGCCTTGCCGCCTGCGCTATTCAGCAGAAATAGAAAAAGCAATCAGCGAGATGGAGATAGAACTCGCACCAATTATAAAAAACGGATTAAGCCCGAGATGGGTGGCCTTGCAGCTTCTCATCGGGGACAGTGCGTTTATCAACAGAATCACAAATTATTTGGCCGGCGAACAAGATGGGGAGTGTCCGAATGAGCAAATATCAAACGTATCAAGAAAGACCGTCTGCTGGAACAAAAATGCAGGCATTGGAGGAAAGGCTGTTAAATAAAGCTGCCCAAAAAGCACATAATTTCCGGCAAAACCGGGGAGACAGGATACGCGATGAAATAACCACAGCCATCTATCACCGCGCTGAAAAGATCAGCTTCGCTGTTGTATCACCCGGAAAAGAAAGGGCATGGAAACGAGATAAAATAATCGACGATATCGTGACATCCAGAACACTCGGCTTCCCGTTGATGTTCACTATTCTCTGTTTTATCTTCTGGTTAACTATTTTCGGCGCCAATTATCCTTCCGAACTGCTAGCAGGGCTATTTTCCCACCTGGAAAATCTTCTGAGCCGGGGTTTTTCCAGCCTGAGCTCCCCGGAGTGGCTCCACGACCTGGTAGTCCTCGGTATATTCCGCTCCCTGGCCTGGGTAGTTTCGGTAATGCTCCCGCCTATGGCAATTTTCTTTCCTCTTTTTACTCTGCTGGAGGACCTGGGATACCTGCCCCGGGTGGCTTTTAACCTCGATAAATTGTTCAGATTAGCCGGGGCGCATGGAAAACAGGCCCTGACAATGGCTATGGGATTCGGGTGTAACGCAGCCGGGGTAATTTCCGCCCGGATTATTGAATCTCCCAGGGAGCGCATGATCGCCATCTTAACCAATAACTATGTACCCTGCAATGGCAGATTTCCCTTGCTTTTGGCGATTTCATCCCTCTTAATGGGTGCGGGGACCGCCCTTTACCCCGGTAGCCTCGGGTCTCTCACTGCTGCAGGATTAGTTGTTTTGCTGGTTGTCTTCAGTATAATGGTGTCTTTATTCGTTTCCTGGATGCTGTCAAGAACCCTGCTCAAAGGCGTGCCGTCATCTTTTACCCTTGAACTTCCCCCTTACAGAAAACCGCAGGTACTGCAGGTGCTGATCCGTTCTATTTTCGATCGCACCATATTCGTTCTTTTCAGGGCAGTAATCGTCGCCGCCCCGGCAGGAGCGGTTGTTTGGATTGCCGCAAACGTTTCTATAGGGGGAGAAAGCATCCTTAACCACGCAGCCGGCTGGTTAAATCCCTTTGGAAGCGCAATCGGGCTTGACGGATATATTCTCCTGGCTTTTATCCTGGGCTTCCCGGCCAACGAAACAGTCATTCCAATCCTGATGATGAGCTATCTTTCCGCAGGCACGATGCTTGAAATCAGCAGCCTGAATGCAGTCAGGGAACTGCTCATCGCGCAGGGTTGGACCT
>JAAYOY010000069.1 GCA_012520035.1 Bacillota bacterium | reverse complement strand
GAGGAGATTTTTAAATTTATTAATAGAAGAGCCAAAACCGAGTTCGAAACGAAAAAGATTTTTAAAAAACTTTTGGACGAGGCTAATCAGGAAGGATTTACTTCTATCCGTGTGCTCCTGGACGGTTCATCTTTGCCGCTTAAAAACGATAATCTTATTGCTTGGGAAAATAATCTTACGCGATGTATAAAAAATATGGAAATAGTCGTTATTTGCCTGTATAATATTAACGAAAACAGTATTGATATGATGAATTTACTGCACAACATGCACGCAAAGCCGCTGCTAGATGAGGAGAACACAGATGCAAAAGAAAAATGATACGCAACAATTAGACGCAGAAATTCAAAAACTTAAGGAATTATTGCGGCAAAAAGTAATAGAGTATAAAAGTATTTCCCATCCAGAAGTTGTTTTTATCTCCAAAAGGTTGGATGAAAAATTAAATGTATACATGAGGTATCTGAATAATTTAGATACAATAGCACCGGAAGAATGACCTTATGGTAAAAAGATATGCAAACTAATACTCAAGGGTGTTACCCTTAGAGGGATTTTACGAAAAAACCGGATAGCATCTCGGCTGCCTTTGCTTCATGACCCCACCAGAAGTGGTCAACCCCATCAACAGCCTGAAGATTAACGGGTGCAAGAAGGCTCGTTTCCTTAATAATTGTCTGCGGCAAGATAACTTCGTCTTCTGTACCGTATACAATAAATACCGGTTTTGTCACTTCAGCGAGAAGCTTTTCGGGTATAATTGGAGAAACCGCCGCTACAGCCTTAACCTGGTTGCTGTGAATACCCAAGGACAGGGCTACCATACCGCCAAAGGAATACCCCATTATCCCTAAGCGGGCAGGATTTACCCCGCTCTGCTCCGACAGAAAAGAAAGAGCAGCCTGCGCATCATCAACTTCACCAACTCCCCCGTCGAAGGCCCCCCTGCTCATACCAACACCCCTGAAATTGAAACGAAAAGCTGCTATACCCCTTTTCGCCAATGCCCGGCTGACCGCAAGAATCACATTATTATCCATATTCCCGCCGTAAAGAGGGTGGGGATGACAGAGTACCGCTCCCGGAATGAGACGGGATGTTTGGGGCAGGGAAAGACAGCCTTCAAGCTCCAGGCCATTGCTTAGAAAACTTACTTTACGTTCCGGCATTGTGATAATCCCCTTTTCATAAAGCATAGCAAGCAACCATAAACATAAATGGAGCGGGTGATGGGAATCGAACCCACACGACTGGCTTGGAAGGCCAGGGCTCTACCATTGAGCTACACCCGCATATCAAGAATTATATTTGCTTTACTAACATCACTTTTATATTATAACGCCTTCTTTGCTTAAGTGCAAGACCAATACTTTTTTTGATCGTCTTTTAGTATCGGGTATAATGTATCAATCTATATACGATCTTCAATGCGATCTTCAATATATAATCTTATTACGATCCGTACGACACGGTTGCAGCAAAAACGCATAAAAAAAGGAGATCTCACCGAATACATAGAAACAATATATAAGGTGATATTTAAACATTGAGGGGTTGCAATGCAGAAAATAAAAGAGACCGTTACAGAAGTTGTTTCCGCAGTAATACCGATTACGTTGTTGATTACAATTTTACAATTTACAGTTATTAAACTACCGGTCAATGATTTCCTTCAGTTTATTATAGGCATTATTATGGTCGGCAGCGGGCTCATTTTTTTCTTGTTAGGAGCCCAGATCGGGATTTTACCTATAGGAGAGTTAATTGGCGCAGCTTTACCGAAAACAGGTAAATTATGGCTGGCAGTACCTTTTGGCCTGCTTTTGGGATTTGTTATAGCAGTTGCCGACCCTGACGTTCAAGTGCTGGCAATACAGGTTGATATGGTTTCCGAAGGGTTAATCTCAAAAACTATACTGATCGTCGCCGTATCACTGGGGGTGGCAATATCTGTAGCGCTTTCCCTGCTGCGCATCGTTTTGAATATTTCGCTGCACATACTTTTGATTGCCGGATACGGCCTGATTTTGATTTTGTCTGTTATTGCTCCTTCACATTTTATTCCGGTTTCCCTCGATTCCGGCGGGGTTGCCACGGGTCCCCTGATTGTTCCTTTTATTTTAGCTTTAGGTATAGGAATCAGTTCGGTGTTAGCCGGGAAAAGTTCTTCTGCCGATAGTTTTGGATTAGTTGCGCTGGCCTCCCTCGGGCCGATATTAGCATTGCTGTTGTTAGGAGTGATTTATTATTGAACGCAGTTATAGTCTTTGAAGGATTTAATCAGGTGCTTCTAGAGGTTGCCCTGGCGCTAATTCCCCTCGTCATTGCATTTTTGATCTTTCAAGTATTCTTAATAAAACTATCCAAGGATAGGATCGTCAATCTTATTAAAGGAATAGTACTGACCTTTATCGGGTTATCTTTATTTCTGCAGGGTGTTAATGTGGGATTTTTGCCTGTCGGGCAAGCAATAGGATTTGAACTTGGCAGCAAGTCCTATAATTGGGCATTGATCCCCATAGGGTTTATACTGGGCTTTGTGATCACTTTTGCCGAACCCACTGTGCGTATTATGAACCTTGAAGTAGAGAAAGTATCCAGCGGATATATCCGCCGGCAATTTATGCTTTACACTCTTTCTTTTGGGGTAGGAACGGCTGTTGCCGCTGCCATGGCCAGGATTTTAATAGGTTTTCCTTTATGGTATATTATCCTCCCCGGATATTTGATTGCCTTTATCATGATTTACTTTTCAAAGCGTACATTTGTCTCCATTGCTTTTGATTGTGGCGGAGTTGCCACAGGGCCGCTAACAGTAACCTTTATCATGGCAATTGCCATCGGTGCCGCCTCCTCAATCCCGGGAAGGGATCCACTGTCGGATGGTTTCGGCTTGACAGCATTAGTAGCTCTTGCGCCGATTTTAGCGGTGCAGGTTCTGGGATTCCTTTACAGTAAAAAAGAGAAGGAAAATGAGGGAGTTAACGATAATAACGATACACTCAAGGAGGAATTCTAAATGGACGGCAATATGCAATTTGATTTAATTATTACCATAGTTAACAAAGGGTACGCTGAAAAAGTTGTTGAAGCTTCTAAAAAAGCAGGAGCAGAAGGGGGTACTATCGTTTTAGGCAGGGGAACCGGCATCCATGAAAAAGCAAAACTGTTTGGGATTACCATTGAACCGGAGAAAGAGCTGATTCTAACCCTTATCAAAAGAGAACTCACGCAAACAGTCCTGGATGCAATCGTAACCAAAGCAGATTTATGTAAGCCCGGAAAGGGTATAGCTTTTGTTCTCGAAATAGGAAAGGTAGTAGGCATCAGCCATCTGTTAGCGAAAGAATAGAGATACTGAAAAAAATTTGAATCAGACTACATATTGCTGGCAAATATTCTGAGAAATATTTAGTAGACAAAACTTTTATTTCAACAACAACAAACGTAAATAGTACAGGATAGTTAGTAAACCATTCGCCCTTCCACAAAAGCCCTGGTACGCGGGTCTTCCGGGGAGGTAAAGACCTTTTCCGTCTCTCCGGCTTCTATAATACGCCCCTCGTGCATGAAAATTACCTCCTGTGCGATTCGTCTGGCCTGGAATATATTGTGGGTCACTATGATGATCGTCATGGCTGTCTCGCGGTTTAAATCCATGATCAGCCGTTCGATCAGCTCCACGTTTGACGGATCCAGGTTGGCAGTGGGCTCATCCAAAAGCAGCAAGGCAGGTTCAAAGGCAACCGCCCTTGCCAGAGCCACGCGCTGGGCCTCACCTCCGGAAAGGGTAGCAGCATGTCTCCTGGCAAATTCCCGCAAACCCACCTTTCCCAGAAGTATGTCCACCCGTTCCCTGATCTCTTCTCTGGCAAAACGGCGCGCCTTAAGGCCAAACGCAACGTTTTCTTCCACGCTGGTACCGAAAAGCAGAGGTTTTTGAAAAACCAGAGTCATCTCCCGTCGTGCGGCATCGGCCCGGCCGTTCACGTTTATAGATATGGGCCTGCCCTGAAAGTAAACCTCCCCCCCGGTGGGGGGCTCCAGCATATTCACAAGGCGTAGCAAGGTACTTTTTCCCGCCCCGCTGGGCCCGATTATGCCATAAATCCTCCCCCTGCGTATAGAAAGCTGGTCGATATGAAGGACTTCTTTTTCATAAACCTTGGATAGGTTTTTCACCTCGAGAATAATTTCTTTACCGGACAATGTCTTTGCCTCCCCCCTGGAAATAATAAAGCAAGGAATTGATGGCAAAAGAAATTAGCAGCAAAATTAACCCCAAGCCCAGGGCCAGTTCAAAGTTTCCCTTGCCGGTTTCCAGGACAATGGCTGTGGTCATGACCCTGGTATGCCCTTCAATGTTGCCCCCGACGATCATCACGGCACCCACTTCAGCAATTACCCTTCCAAGGCCGGTGACAACAGCCCCGAAGATCGCAAAACGGGATTCGCGTACCACTGTCCAGGCAATTAAAATCCTGTCCGCCCCAAGGGTACGCGCAGTTTCCTGCACTTCTTTCCCCCTGCTGCGGATGCCGATCATTGTCAAAGCGGCAATTATGGGAACGGCCAGGGCAAACTGGGCCATAATCATTGCTGTAGGGGTATATAGAAGGCCAAGGACACCCAAAGGACCCATACGGGATATAAGAAGGTAGATAACCAGACCGGCCACTACCGGCGGCAGACCCATCAGCGTGTAGAGAAGCTTGCTGACAAAACGGGTCCTCTCCGGCGGCTTCAGCCCCAGGTAGGCCCCCAGGGGCACACCTGCCAGGGTAGCAAAGACCACCGCCAGCAAGGAAACCTGGAGGGAAAGCAGCACGATCCGAATCAGGTTAGGATCGAGGGTAAGGATTAACGAAAATGCTTTAAAAACTCCTTCCAGCAGGGACAACCGATCACTCCTCAAATTTAATCCGGTTTGGAAATGGCAACTTAAATGAGGTTATTTACACAGGTTCGACAATTATTTGCAACCTGGAAGGCATCATGGGGATGTCCTCAAAGGCTCTACACGGAAACGCCGAAAGGCGTGAAAACATCCCCATGGACTAAAACAAACGATTACCTCCCTATAACGATTAAGCCAATATAGTATTAGTGAGATCAGCCTTTTATATTTATTTAACACGCTCTTTATGCTCATTTGTGCAGTCTATTTGAAATGAGCTATTCTCGGAATAATCACAAATAAATTAGGCTGAGTGTAACATTCACCCGTCTTAATCATCTACCCCTTTACCCGGGAAGAAAAGGCTTTCCCCGCCAATCTGGAAGGAAGCGGTTAACTCCTGCCCTTCAGTTGACATCATAAAATCAATAAGTTTCAAAGCGCTGTCATACTTAACATGGGGATGCATTTCAGGATTAACAGCCATGATTCCGTACTGGTTAAAAAGAACGGGATCTCCTTCCAGGAGAATTTCCAGGTCAAGTGAATCTTTCATCGAAAGGTAGGTGGCCCTGTCTGTCAGGGTATAACCCTGTTTTTCACCAGCCATGATTAATGTATCGCCCATCCCCTTTCCAACAGAAAAATACCAGTCACCTTCCGCAGAAAACCCCGCACTGTCCCAAATAGCCAGCTCCTTGCGGTGCGTCCCCGAATCGTCCCCCCGGGAAACAAAGGGATGCCCGCCTGAAGCGATAGCGGCAAAAGCATCGCTTACTTTCTCTACTCCCTTTAAACCTGCCGGGTCTGCTGCCGGGCCGACAATAATAAAATCATTGTACATTACATCCTGCCGATCTGTAAAGTAACCCTCTTCAACCAGCTGCAATTCCGAAGCGCGGTCGTGAACGAGAAGAATATCCGCATCCCCCCTCTTACCGGTCTCCAGTGCCTGACCGGTGCCCTGAGAAACCACCCGTACTTCAATACCGTATTTTTCTGTAAAGGCCGGGAGCAGTACATCCAGCAGCCCTGAATCATAGGTGCTCGTTGTAGTTGCAAGAACGATAAACTCATCCTCAGGATCCTCAGGAGTTTGTGCCTCGCCATTTTCCTGAGCTGTCTCTTCCAGGTCACTTTCATCTACCGGTGATGGTGTCTCCTGGCCCTGAGAACAACCGCCACCAAGCATCATTAAGAACATCAGGCAAATGATTGCAGATATAAGAAAGAGTTTTTTTAAACCCTTCCTCTCCATCCTTTTAGACCCCGTCTTTAATAAGCTCATTATTAAACCCCCACTTCATTGAATAATATTTAATTTCATCGCTTTGCTCGAAGAAAATAATATGCACTTCTATGCATATCGTTTGTAAATAAAAAACCCCTCTTATTGCCTGGAGCCGTGATAAAAATAAACTACAATTAACAATTACATATTAGATCCCATTTGTATTTACAGATTATAAAATAACACCTCCCTTTACACCCATTTCTTTTTAGAAAAAAAAACTTTCGGTAATATTATATTTGAGAAAACATATACTGTCAACGAACTTATTTATTCGTTTATTCCGCTAAAAATAATGATGCGGTGGTACTGTCAAGCCTATGTTAGATGATTCAATCTGGCTTACTTGGTATGCTGTCGCTATCGGATTAGAGGGGAAAACCCACTCGGAGAAACCTTAAAGCTAGCCCCATTGGAATAATTGGAGCTTTCGCCGCTGTTGTAAGCCAACTCTATAAAAAAATAAGCCCTTAAAAAAGAGCTTATTCTATTATTTTTTCCTTTAAAGGGTGTTACCGCTCACCGATACTGTAATGTCTATTGCAGTACCGGCCTTTTTTGCCTATGTGCAGTGGTCGGGGCGGCGGGATTTGAACCCGCGACCTCTTGGTCCCAAACCAAGCGCGCTGCCAAGCTGCGCCACGCCCCGTTATGAACAAGCAACTGTAGTAAAACTTAACTACATAAATTTATTATTGAAGTATATTAATCTTACCTCAAACTACAATAAATAACTACACTTATAATAAATAATAATAATTACTCAGCCCAATATATTAACAGTATATTACTGTTACCAAAATAGGTTATTGCTTCAACGAATTAGATTCTAACATATTCTGCAGAAAAACTCAATATCTTAAAATTGCATTAGCACTTCTCTGATTTTTTGCAGAGCCCGGCCCCGGTGGCTGATACGGCTTTTGGCCTCCATATCCATCTCTGCGAAGGTTTTATTTCCATCGCCATAGATAAAAAGGGGGTCATAACCAAAACCCCGGGTCCCTCGAGGCATAGTTGCCAGAAATCCCTCACAGCTTCCCTCAACCGTTATTGTTTTTATCCCCGGGGCTGCTACGGCCATTACACATACAAACCGCGCTTTTCTTTGGGAATGCGGAACATTTTCCATCAATTTTAACAAAAGGGTATTGTTTTGCTCGTCCGTCGCATCTTCTCCGGCAAAACGGGCTGAATGAACCCCCGGCTTCCCGCCAAGGTAAAAAACTTCCAAACCCGAATCATCTGCAAGAGTAAGCTCACCTGTCAGCCGGCTGATAGTTTCCGCTTTAAGCACAGCATTTTCCTTGAACGTGGAACCCGTTTCCTCAACTTCCGGCAATTCGGGAAAATCTTTGAGGGAATATATTTTATAAGCAAGTGAGGAGAGAGTATTTATCAGCTCTCTCTTTTTTCCTTCATTATGTGTTGCGATAATCAGGGTTTTTTTCATCTTTGATAATTTACCTTTGCTGCAATTTCTCCAAGAGTAGCCTTCTGTTTGGAAATCAACTGTTGAATTCCCTTAACTCCAAGATCAAGCAGGTTGTTCAACTCCAGCCGGGAAAAAGGTTTTCCTTCTGCTGTACCCTGTATTTCAACCAGTTCCCCGCTGCCGGTCATCACAATATTCATATCCACATCTGCTTTGCTATCCTCTTCAAAGGAAAGGTCAAGCAAAGTTTCTCCTTTAACCATTCCAACGCTTATAGCTGCTACGAAGTCAGTTAACGGAAACCTGTAAATTTTCCCCTCCCTGTGTAGATACTCCACGGCATCTGCCAGGGCAACAAACGCTCCGGTAATTGCAGCTGTCCTCGTGCCCCCGTCCGCCTGGAGCACATCACAATCCAGCCAAACGGTCCTCTCCCCGAGGGCTTCTAAATCAACCACCGAGCGGAGGGACCTGCCGATAAGCCGCTGGATCTCGTATGTACGGCCGCTTACCCGCCCGCGAACAGCATCCCGCATATTTCTTTGATGGGTTGAACGTGGAAGCAAGGAGTATTCAGCGGTAACCCATCCCCGCTGTTCACCTTTCATCCAGGAGGGTACGCCTTCTTCAACCGATGCGGCACAGATTACTTTCGTATTTCCCATTTCAATTAAAGCAGATCCTTCAGCATATTTTAGAAAATTCCGGGTGATCTGAACCTGTCTGAGTTCTTCATTGGTTCTTTCACAAGGACGCATCCAATTATCCTGCTTTCTAAATTAGTTTCTATTTCATGTCTATTATAACTTACCAGCGGTGAAGGAAACAAGCGCATTTCTTTGCTCAGCGCCAATGCTTTTATCATACCCTTACGTTAACGAATTAATGATCAGAGGCCGTAATAAAGGTTCATCCAGGGAAGTGCCGTAGATCCAATTAATTTTTTCTCCTTCTACAAGCAGCTGGACTTTTTCTACCCCCGGTATCCGGGTCAGGGTTAAGACCACCTGCATGATAATATTTTTCTCTCCGCTAAGACCGCCTTTGTAATTCATAATTTCTTTAGAAAAATCAACTATCAGGGTATTATTTTGCAAAACAAAATCCCGCAGTTCCGTTCCCGGAGGCAGCTCGGTAAAAAGAGAACTCTCCAACCGTGGACCTTTTAGAAGTTCTTCCAGTGTAGCCCTTATTATCTCCCTGTCAGCTGAAATTACACGGGTTACAGGGATGTAAAAAATACGGTTTTCACCCAAAACGGCACAATAATATAACATTACCGGTTGTGTTTTATCAATCTCTATTACCTCATCAGCCACCTCCAGGTTTAATCCCCGTTCCCAGCCAAAAGTCCCTTTCCCCGATGTGCCTCCGGGAAATGTTTCCGGAGGAAATCCCTCTACCATTATCTGCACTTCATTAACGCTGGGAAATTGTAACAGGGTGAAAATAATGCTGTTCAATACGTTTCTTTCATCCCCGGGATCATAGCTCATGATATCTTCACTCAGATCAACTTTAGCCAGGCCATCCCTGATGGTCAACCCCAGGATTTTTGTTGTCGGCGGCAGCGGAGAACTCAAACCGTAACGCATCTCCTGTGCCGGAGTCGGGCCTTCAATCAATTTTTCCAGCGCCGCCCTGGCCACACCCTGGGTCCAGGGAACAGGCACTGTTACCGGCACGAGATAATTATCTTTACCATCTACATAATACACCTGGAGATAGAGAATGCCCTCGGGGAGCTCTTCTTGGTGTTGTCTGATATCTTCCCTGATCTGTTCTTCCGGTATAACATCCTGAGGATCTTCCTCGACTCTCGACAGGTAAGGGAGAAAATCCTGTGCACATCCCATAACACAAAAAAAACTGATCAAACAAAGAAATAAAATAAAATATTTGGTTTTCTTTACCACTTCGTAAACTGCCTTCATTTTTTTTCACTTCCTTATATACAACCTTATCCTATAATTATATGTATATCCGGTTCTGCATAATTATGAAAAAAAGCAGCCTTTAAGCTGCTAAAAATTATTCAATGTAAGATATAACCCATACTTATTTAATTGAACTGCTCCCAGGGCTTGCTCTGCAAGGCTCCCCCGCAGCACGCTGCCGGATTTTTGCGGTAATCAGCCCGGCGCTACCAGGGGAGTATTACCTGGTAAACCTTAATTGTCCCTTCAATCAAATTCTGGGCAAGATCAGCAAAGGGTTTAGCCGGGCCGCTAACGAAAAAACGGTGGCCCGACATTGCTTTGCCGTTACCGCTTAATAAACCTTTTTCTGCCAAAACCCTTTTTGCCTCCCTTGCCGTTTCTTCAGCAGAACTGATCAGCTTTACTCCGGGTCCCATTACCTTCTCAATTACCTCCGCCATAAGGGGGTAATGAGTACATCCCAGAATCAATGTATCTATCCCAGCTTTTTTAAGGGGCTGCAAGTATTCTTCAGCAACCCTGACAGCTTCAGGTGAGTTAACCAGCCCATTCTCCACAATAAGAACAAATAGCGGACAGGGTTGGCTGTATAACCGGACTTCGGGAGCGAACCTGTTGAAAACATCCTGGTACGCTCCACTTTTTATTGTACCGGTTGTGCCGATAACACCAATTTTGTTATTTCTTGTCTGTCCCAGTGCTGCCCTAACACCAGGCTCAATTACCCCGAGAAGCGGAAGTTCTGTTTTTTCCTGGTAGTAATGCAGCCCTGCCGAGGTAGCAGTATTACAGGCAATTATAACAAGTTTAATCTCCTGAGTCTTTAAAAAGTCTAATATCTCATATACAAAGCCCCTGACCTGTTCGTAAGGGCGCGGCCCATAAGGCATATGAGCTGTATCGCCAAAGTATACAATCTTTTCATTGGGAAGCTGGTTAAATATTTCTTTAACTACAGTAAGGCCTCCGACCCCGGAATCAATCAGGGCAATGGACTTGCATTGTTCCATTGCCAAACAATTGCTTTTCATCGGAAAAAGCTCCTTTTCTAAAATATCTCCGCCATAGAACTTATTTACATGCATTCCACCACATAACCAAACGTTGTAACGCCGGCGGCAAACCAAAAAAGATTATTTTGCTTTCCTTTTTGGGAAAAAACCGCCTATTATTTTTCTTGTGTCAGTGATTGAAACAAAAGCCTTTTTATCCTCGGAGTTGATTACTTTCATTATTTGGGGCAGATCGCGTCTTTTGAGCAACACATTGATAATATTATGAGCCCCATCCCTGCCGTATCCTTCGAAGGAAGTCACGCCAAAACCTTCATTCCTTAATCTTGTCTGCAAATTCTCAAAATTATCCATCGAGATTATCTGAACGTTAACGTAACCCAGCGCAACACGTTCTTCGATAAAACTGCCGATATAAGTTCCCACTCCGAATCCTGCAGCATACAGGAGTATACTTGATGGGCTGTTGATATTTTTTACTACTTCAGTCAGAGCAATAATGTAAAGACTCGATTCAAGAAAACCAATCAAAGAAGCCGATAAGCTTTGCCCGCGCATTATTAAAAGTATCCTAAAAGTTGCCAGGGACATATCAATTACCCTGGCGAAAAAAATAAAGAGTCCACTAAATAATAATGGCATCTTTCCTCCCCCTTAAATATGCAGTGCAGTAACCGGCCTTTTCCTTTTATCCAGTTTAACAACTGTTAATGTGGAAGTCAACAAGTTGCTTTACTTTGAATTAAAACGGAAAACAGCTTTTTCCCAGGGAAAATTTTGAATTTATAAACTTCCTGGTTTAACGAAGAATTTTGCGTTTAGATATAGAATTATTTAATTATCTATGTTAAAATGTTAATTAAAATGTGCTTTTCTTTCAGATACCATTTATCAATACCCTGATCAATGGTATTTTTGTCTAAATCAAAATCACGAATAATGGGGAAAAATATAATTCCGGCAATCACTCTAATTTTCTTAAAATATATTGCCCGGTAATATTTTTATTTTTTATGCCTTTAAATACTTTTTAATTACCGATTAAACTGATAAACGTTACCCACAGTTTAGGTGCAACAAACGAGTGATTAGTGATTATTAAGGAGGTGCCTTTTTATGGCAAAAGATGTTATGGAAATTCGCTGGCATGCCAGGGGAGGCCAGGGCGCTGTTACGGCAGCAAAAACGCTGGCGGAGATGTCTCTCACTAAAAATATGTATTTTCAGGCTTTCCCCGAATACGGACCGGAAAGGATGGGCGCACCCATTCAATGCTTTAATCGTATAAGCAAAAAGAAAATTTCAACTTACTGCGGTATTACTCAGCCGGATATTGTCGTGGTTGTAGACCCATCATTGCTTGGCGTAGTTGATATTACCGCAGGGGTCAGCAATGACGGTATTATTATTGTAAATACCACCGATAACCCGCAAACAATTCGGAAAAGGCTCAATCTAAACGGTCAAAAGTTGTTCGTTGTTGATGCAACCCATATTTCATTAAAATCGCTGGGACGTTTTATGCCCAATATACCTATGCTGGGAGCCGTGCTAAAAGTTACCGGCCTCTTGGAAAAAGAAGAGGCGATAGATTTTCTAAAGGAATCCTTCGGCAAAAAATTTCCAGTTAAGGTAGTAGAAAATAATATAAAAGCTTTAGAAGAAGCCTTTAGGGAGGTGAAAGGCGAATGAGTTGGGATATCAAAGATATTCAGCAATGGGGCTGGAAAAAACATCCACCCGGTGGTCTAATTAAAGATCCCGGTAACTCCCGCAAGTTTAAAACAGGAAGCTGGCGCACTTTTCGGCCTGTACGTAATGAAGAAAAATGCAGCCAGTGTCTGATCTGTTTTGTATACTGTCCTGACAGCGCAATCCTGATTAAAGATGAAAAAGTCATCGGAATAGATTATGATTTTTGCAAAGGCTGCGGTATCTGTGCCGCAGAATGCCCGCTGGACGCTATCCAGATGATTGACGAATCGGAACTTCAAAAATAAGCGGCAAATTAAATGAAAGGAGGCAATTAAATGGCCACAAGCAATAAAGTAATCAATAACCAAACAAATCAGGGCATATTAAACGGCGATAATATTGTCATTAACAGCAAAGCTCTGGCTATAGTCGGAACTGACGCTGTATCAGAAGCTATGCGGCAAATAAACCCGGATGTGGTTGCAGCATACCCTATTACACCGCAAACTGCTATAGTTGAAACCTTTTCACAGATGGTGGCAGATGGGCTGGTAAAAACCCACCTGGTGGCGGTAGAAAGTGAGCATAGCGCAATGAGCGCTACTATCGGTGCTTCTGCCGCAGGCTCACGGGTGATGACCTGTACATCCTCTCAAGGCCTGGCCTACATGTGGGAGCTGCTTCATATAGCATCCGGTTTAAGATTACCCATAGTTATGCCCAATGTTAACCGCGCCCTCTCGGCACCGATCAACATTCATTGTGACCACGGTGACAGTATGGGAGCAAGAGATGCGAGCTGGATTCAGCTTTTCTCAGAAAATGCACAGGAAGCTTATGATAATACCCTTCAGGCAGTCCGTATTGCAGAAAATCCTGATGTTCTTTTACCGGTAATGGTACTTTTAGACGGATTTATTATTTCTCATTCTATCGACAGGGTCGAAATAATTGATGACGAAGCTGCTTCCAACTTTGTCGGCGAATTCCATTCGCCATATTCCCTTCTGGATCCAAAGAACCCTGTTACCGTAGGAGCTTTTGACAGCCTTTACGGTTACTTCTTTGAGTTTAAGCGCCAACAGGAAGAAGCTATGTCAAATGCTGTTAATGTTATTAAAGATGTTGGGCAGGAATATGGAAAAATATCCGGCCGCTCTTACGGGCTTTTTGAGAGCGTAGGGATGGAAGATGCAGAGTTTGCCTTTGTTGCCATGGGCTCGGCAGCAGGAACCATACGTGAGTTAGTAGAAGAAATGCGCTCCAGGGGAATCCCGGTCGGAATGATTAAATTACGTGTTTTCCGGCCTTTCCCGGCAAAAGAACTTGCAGAAGCTCTTTCAGGCCTCAAAGCAGTAGCTGTTTTCGACCGTTCCAATACCTTTGCCGGAAATATGGGGGGGCCGGTCTTTATCGAACTTCGTTCTTCTTTATATGATCTGCAGCAGCGACCCTTAATGATAAACTATATTTATGGTCTGGGTGGCCGCGACCTCCCTATCGAACTCATCAATAAAGCTGCCGGTGAATTAGGCGAGGCAGCCCGCAGCGGCCGAGTGAAACAAATCGTCAATTATTTGGGGTTACGGGAATAGGAGGTGAAATAATTTGTCAGCTAATTTAACGGAGCAAAAAATGTCTACCAAATTAAAAGATCTAGTAAAAAAACCTCAGATCCTCATGGGAGGACACCGCATGTGTGCAGGATGCGGAGCACCGATTGCTGTCAGGCAAATACTCCTGGGAGCACCGGAAAATGTGAAGCTGGTCGTAGCAAATCCAACAGGATGCCTGGAAGTTTCTACTACCATTTATCCTTACACTTCCTGGAACACCTCCTTTGTACACTGCGCGTTTGAAAATGCCGCTGCTACTTTAAGCGGAGTGGAAACCGCATACAATTCCTTAAAAGAGCAGGGTAAGATAAAAGAAGATTACCGTTTTATTGCTTTTGGGGGTGACGGCGGGACTTACGATATCGGGCTCCAGTCCCTCTCAGGCGCACTGGAAAGAGGGCACCGCCTGATTTACGTCTGTTATAACAACGAAGCATATATGAACACGGGTATCCAGCGCTCTGGGGCCACTCCCATGGGAAGCTGGACAACAACCAGCCCGCATGGCAGCAATAGTACCGGCAAAAAGGAGAACCGCAAGGATCTTACCGCTATTGCCGCCGCCCATAATATTCCCTATGTGGCCCAGGCTTCAATCAGCCACTGGAAAGATCTGGTGCGCAAAGCTCAGAAAGCCTTTGCCGCCGACGGGCCTGTTTTTATCAATGTGCTCTCTCCCTGCCATCGCGGTTGGCGCTTCCCCATGGAGAACACTGTAGAAATAGCCAGAATGGCCGTCCAGTCCTGTGTCTGGCCGCTTTTTGAAGTAGAAAACGGCAAATGGAAACTGACAACCAAGGTGCCAAAGAGAATATCTGTTGAGGAATACTTGAAACCGCAAGGCCGTTTTGCGCACTTATTTAAAGAAAAGAATAAAGAAACCCTGGCATTATTGCAGGAAAATGTAGATGCTGAATGGGAAAAACTGCTTCAGCTATGCGGAGAAAAAGAATAAAGCACTTTTTTAACATTGAGGAGGAGGGATAAAAAGCCCTCCTCCTTTTTTCGATGAAGTAAAAATAAAGCAACCTCAACGGGGTCCCAGCCTTGGCAAAAAAGCGAGCTTTTTTCCCTGATGTTGAACGTCTCGTTTTGTATGCCGTGATGGAGCTTACGCCCAGATAACCGTCTATCATATCCTAAGGAGAAAAGAAACTTTGAGGGGTTTTACTTTTGAAAAGCCACTAGATAAGGCATTTTTTCAACAGAGAATAAACCGTTTTGTCGCCCTGGTAACAGATTCTCTAGGACATGAAATGAGGGTGCATGTCCCCAACTCCGGACGAATGAAGGAGCTTTTAGTCCCCGGAGTAGATGTATTGGTATTAAAAGCCTTTAAAGGGGGACGGAAAACTCTTGGAGACCTGGTTATAGTGAAGGAAAAAAAAGGGGGTTGGGTTTGTATTGATTCCCGCCTCCCCGGGAAGTTGTTGGCCCTTGACCTGGAAAGAGAAGATCCGGTAAACACT
>JAAYOY010000068.1 GCA_012520035.1 Bacillota bacterium | reverse complement strand
CTGGCCGGCATTTGTCATTCTAATTATCCTAAGTTTTTCAAAATGCTTTTCCCCTATATCATCTCTACCTTGATGCAGGATTCCCTTGCTATCACAGGCAATAATATTTTCGGCTGCAGCACCCGCGGCAAGTAAGAGTCTAATTGTAGCCACGTTGGCCGCTCCTACACCAATTACGGCGATAGTTGCCTTTGCCAGGTCCTTGCCGACTATTTTCAGGGCATTATACAGGCCGGCAAGAGTAACGCAGGCAGTACCCTGCTGGTCATCATGCCACACAGGGATATGACATTCTTGGCGCAAGCGATCCAGGATATAAAAGCATTTGGGGCTTGCTATATCTTCCAGGTTAATCCCGCCAAAAGTCGGCTGCAGGAGCTTTACGGTATTAATAAGCTCATCCGGGTCCCGCGTATCCAGGCAAAGCGGAAAAGCGTCAACTCCTCCGAGATACTTATAAAGAAGAGCCTTCCCTTCCATAACCGGCAGCGCAGCTTCCGGGCCGATATCCCCCAGGCCCAATACTCTCGTCCCATCCGATACCACCGCTACAAAATTTGCCTTGTTTGTATGCCTGTAAACCTCTTCTTTGTTGGCGTGAATCGCCTGACAGGTAGCAGCCACTCCGGGAGTATACCAGATCGCAAAATCGCTGTAATCGCGAACCGGTGATTTTAATGATATCTCTATTTTGCCGCGATAAAAAGGATGCAGCTTCATTGCATCCTCAGCAGGCTTGTTTGCTTTAGACAAAAGCTCATCGTTCTTCAAAAGGATCACCCTCTCTTCTACTTTGAGTTCATATAGGTTAACATTTTGCTTTATAAACTGAAGATCTGCCGGATTTATTCTCCGGCAAATCTTTGGCGGCCGGATGAGTAAAGGTCGTTGCCGTAGGAATCATTGATTACTGTAACCGGAAAATCTTCAACTACAAACCGGTGTATTGCTTCCGGCCCGAGTTCGTGATAAGCAACAACCTCTGCCGCTTTAATTCTCTTTGCCAGCAGGGCACCGGCGCCTCCCGTAGCGGCCATGTAGAGCGCCCTGTTTTCCTGCAGGGCCTTTCGCACGGCATCGCTGCGAAGGCCTTTTCCGATTAAGCCTTTTACACCGTGCCTGAGCAGTAAAGGGGTATAAAGATCCATCCTGCCGCTGGTTGTTGGACCTGCGGATCCTATAATCCGCCCGGGGCGGGCAGGACTTGGCCCCACATAATAAATTATTTGCCCCTTTAAGTCTACCGGCAATTCCTCTCCCTGCTCCAGCAGCTGTGCCAGCCTTTTATGAGCGGTATCCCTGGCCGTAAAGACTACTCCGGATATTAGAACGCTATCCCCGGCTTTCAATTGTGTTACTACCTCATCGGTTAAAGGGACCTGTATTCTCTTGGCTTCCAACTAAAATGCCTCCATATTTTTTATTATCCTTAAATAACCCGTTCAACATGACGGCAGGCATGACAGTTAATGTTAACTGCGGCCGGCATAGTAGCAATATGGCATGGAAATACTTCAATGTGAACTGCCAAAGCCGTAATCCTGCCGCCGAAACCCTGTGGCCCAATACCGGTCCGGTTGATCCTTTCCAGCATTTCTTTTTCAAGGCCGGCATAATAAGGGTCAGCGTTAGTTTGGCCCAGGGGGCGTAAGAGCGCTTTTTTGGCCAGGAGGGCCACTTTTTCAAAAGTACCGCCAAAACCCACCCCTACCACCAGTGGCGGGCAGGGATTTGCCCCCGCCAGGTTTACAGTATTCACTACGAAATCAACCAGGCCGCCGGCTCCCTGAGAAGGGGTAAGCATTTTTACAGCACTCATATTTTCACTTCCGCCGCCCTTGGGGACAAAGGTCAGTTTTATTTCATCCCCGGGCACGATATCAATATGGATTACCGCCGGGGTATTATCATTCGTATTAACCCTCTCCAGGGGATCTTTTACGATGGATTTCCGGAGATATCCCTCAGTATAACCCCGCCTGACACCCTCCTGAATAGCCTCGTTAAAATCTCCGCCCGTAAGGTGTACATCTTGCCCAAGCTCAACGAAAATTACGGCAAAACCCGTATCCTGGCAGATGGGTATCTCTTCTTCGGCGGCGATGCGGGCATTTTCCAGCAGTTGCTTAAAAACCTCTTTTCCTGCCGGCGACACTTCTCCATGCAGGCCTTTTTCCAGAGCAGCAATTACATCCTGACCCAGGAAATAATTGGCCTCTTTGCACATATCCGCAACTACCTCGGTTAACAACTTCACATTAATATTACGCATAACATTTACCTACTCTTTTCTACTAAATTCATCACTTGAAAATAACTGAAGCTCACTGTCTTATTGATATTTTAATATTTTTACACGTACTCCCCCTTACCGTTTACATTAAAGATAATTATATCATCTTCTATAAATTTATATTGCTTTCCTGAGACCTGCGGATAATTGTTCTTCTTGAAGGCCTCAAAATAGCAGCATAAAAAAAATAGGCACACAAATTTTTATGGCTAATACTCTAACCATGTGGAGCATAGTAACTTGTATTGAATTTTTTCCATAATCTATAGCTAAAGCAACCATTACAGTAAAACCGGCAGGTGCACAAGCCATCAAGCAGGTGGCAAGATCCCACTTGCTTATTTTATGGACTATTAGAGCAATAACAAATGATGTTATGATAGTTATTAAAGTTAATAATAAAAGTGTTATTAGCAGTTCCCCAGATGCTAGTACTTCAAAGGTTTCCTTCGAAATATTTTTTGATACTTCTAACCCTAGTCCTATTTGTATAACGCCTATGAATCCCTTAGGCACGGTTATTACTTCCAGGCCTTTAATTGAAGCAAGTGCAATAAAGAAAGTTGAGCCAACCATTAATCCAGCAGGCACTCCGATATAATAAAACAAACTTCCTCCAACCAAGGCAATAGTTATTGACAAAAATATAATTTTGCATGTTTTTAAAAAACCTTTATTGCAGCAGAGCGAAAACAATTGGATTGGATGCCCTGCTTTTCTGATTATACTTAACAAATTTACATATACTTTTTGGGCTTTATCGATAAACAGAGTTTTAAACCATGCTGAGGTTTCTCTATTGTTTTTCCTACTATTTTTATTCTTACCGCCCTCTTTTGCAACCATAAAATGTATTATTAGCGGTAATCCAATAAAGGTGCCAATCATACGCAACGTTTGGGCAATAACAACTATAGAGACATCAGCATTAGTAGCCAGTGCCAAAACTGTCATCTCTGGGAGACCGCCTACACTGGAAGATAGTATAGCAGTTTTTAAGTCAAGAAAGGTTACTTTTTCTGCAATATAACCCAGCAGGAATAAAATTGTTAACGCCCACGTAGTTACGATTAAAAGTGGAATTAACATTTCTTTGAACTTTTTTGTTGCTTCTCTTGTCAAGCCACTCCCTATTTGCAATCCAAACATCAATTGGACCAAGGGATATATAAATTCAGGAAGTAACGGCACGGCAATATTTGCCGCCCTTAAACCTCCTACTAGAAATATTGTGCCTAATAGTGCTGGAACCGGAAATTTAATTAATGTAAATAAACCCCAACCTAAAAAACCTAATAGAAATAATATTACTGTATCTCTTAACAGGGCCATTTATTTTCCTCTACTTTCATGATTAGATAGATATAAGGTTGAGGATTTCTTCTATTCTTTAAGGCTTTAAGGCTTTGCTAGCAATGCTGTAATTTCATTAATTCTTTCTACTTCTTCTAAATTAAATACCATTTCTATAATTTGTTTTAGATTACTTTCAGGAATTCTTTTTGCTGCATACTTGGCACAATCTAAAAATTTGTTGATTATATCGTCCTTAGTCACAGGGTTTTGGGGGTGTCCATAGGGAAAAGGTATTTTTTTCGAATACGAGCCATCCTTTGTTTTTATAGTTAGAGAGCCTGAATTTGTTTCTTTCAATGTTAGTGTTTTATCAACCTCATAAGTAACCTTTTTGGCCATTTCTAGCACATTCTTGTCTGCAATTGCTTCTTCAGTATAATGTTCCAATGCGACCCGCTTATTAAGTAAAGCCGTAGCTACAACAAACGGTATGCTAAATTTGGCGCCTATAATATTTTCCGGGTTTTGTTTCATTTCTAAAGGTTCACAGAGCATGGTGTTAACCTGGCTTATATAAGCCTTGATTTCCACTATATCACCAGGTTCTATGCCATATTCGTTTATAATATCAAGGACTGCATTTATATATGCATGAGTACCTCTGCATCCGGGCCACGGTTTAAAACTTACATTGGCATTTTCATAAACCTTCCCCAGATTGTTGGTAAGGGTATCGGGATTATAATTACCTTCAGCATACAAATTAAATAATCCGCCTTTACCCTCAAAAGGCAGTGTAAATCCTTTAATACCCTCCCTGGCCATTAATGCTGATAACACACCGGCTTTGGCCGAAAACGCGTCCCGTATTGATCTTACTATAGATTTAGGGCTTTGGGCCAACTCATTGCTACAGCTTGCCTGGCAGAGAGTTAATGAAAATGCATCCACCATCTGCTCTACGTCTAACCTTAATAGCTTTGATGCTGCGGCTGTAGCACCGAAAACTCCTAATATTTGAGGGTTAAACCAACCATAAGTCCCCAAGTCTTCATTCATGGCAAGTCCTAGCCGGCATGACAAATCACTTCCTAAAATAATCGATGCAAGAAATTCTTTCCCACTAATATTTTCAAGAGATTCTGCAATTGCCAATGCAGCCGGTATAGTTGCAGCATTGGAATGAACCAGCCCCCCGTCATGAACGTCTTCAAAATCTATAGCATGAGCCATTGCCCCATTGGCAAAAGCGGCCATTACCGCAGGAACCTTACAATTAAATCCTAAAATTGTACTCTCTTCTTTACCGCCTCCGGCCAATACTATTTTTATAATTTCGTTGCATCCTTCACCGAGCGTACTGGCAGCAAGCATTACTCCTAGTGCATCCAATATACTTTTCTTTGCGACATCTACAGCACTTTTTGGTATATCATCATAAACCGTTTCAACAATATGTTTTGATATTAATTCGGATAATGTCATCACATTCTCCCTTTACAGCTTTTTTAGTTGAAAGTAATTAAAAAATAAATAAAACTAGTTTATCAGTTATCTGCCGGGGGAAAGATAGCTTTTAAGAGTAATCAAAACCAGGTTCTTACTCCCAAATAAACGATCATCCTCCCCCCGGCCTTAGCCTATGCGACACAGTACATAAAGTTGTAAATATTAATCAGCAAGCATCATGTAATAGAGTTAATTGCAGTGCCTGGACTATCATCTACTATTAAATAGAGGAGCTTTTCGGTTTTTTAAACGCCGGATAAATATAAGCGCAAAATACCAAAACAACTATAATAGCCAGGATCGTAATGCAAATTCCGCTGGTAAATATACTCCAGCCTTTCATTAAACGTGTAACTCTAAAAAGATTCTGCTCCGCGATCGGCCCGAGTATAATACCCATCACAAATGGTATTACCGGATATTTTAGTTTATACATCAATAAACCCAATAGGCCGAAAAGCAAAGCAAGGTAAATATCAAAGAAGTACAGCCTTACCGCATAAGATCCAATTAAACATAATGCAAACAAAGTAGGTAACAGATAGGCACTCTTTAAAGCTGTCAATTTAGCAGAATAGCGGTTGATGATTAAACCCATAGGTGTCATAATAAAAGGTGCTACTAAAGTAGCTGCAAGAAGTGCGTATACAGCAGCCGCATTTTCGGATATAAGTCTGGGGCCCGGTATTATACCATGGATAATAAACACTACAAGCATAATCGCTGTCGTGCCGCTTCCAGGAATGCCTAAGGTTAGAGTGGGAACAAGGGCTCCGCCGGTGACTGCATTATTAGCTGCGTCCCCAGCAATTACTCCGTCATAATTTCCCTTTCCATAAGTTTCAGCGTCTTTTGCCCACATCTTAGCCTGTCCATAAGCTACATAAGTAGCAACAGTTGCTCCCGTACCAGGAATTGCACCTATTATCCAACCAATTAATGTAGACCGTAATGTTAAACCCCATCGTTTAAATACCTCTATAATACCTTCTATTTGTTTTTTTACATTTCCTACATCTGTCACCTCGACTTCAGCATCAATAATTCTATCTTTAAAAGCAAATTGAATTATGGTAGGTATGGCAAATATTCCTATCATAGCAGATACCAAGGGGATTTCTTCAAACAGTTCATAAAAACCAAACCACAGCCGTGGTTGAGCAAATGCAGGACAAGCAGTTATTGTTGCAAGTAACAAACCAAACAGGCCTGATACAAGCCCTTTTCTTCTAGCTTCCTTGCCTTCGGAAATAGAAGATACTATAATAATGGCTGCTAACGCTAATAAAAACAGCTCAGCCGGTCCAAATTTTAAAGCATAACCAGCCATTACCGGAATCAAAATAATAGTCAAAATACCTCCTACAACCCCTCCAGCAAGGGAAGACCCTAATGAGAGCCCTAAAGCTATATCAGCCTTTCCCTGTAGCGCCAGTGGATATCCATCAAATGTCTGCGATCCCGCCGCAGGTGTGCCAGGAATAGAGAATAATATTGCTGGGATAGCGTCCCCCCACATTGCCCCACAGTAAATACCTGCTATCAAAATCAAAGCTTGATGAGGAGGCAAAACAAAAGTAAGCGGTAGCATTAGCGCCGTTGTGTTCGTAGATGAAAATCCTGGCAGCGCTCCCCCAATTATTCCCACAATAATACCGAAAACCATAAGTAAAAAGGAATCCCAATGACATAATGCAGCTAAACCATCTAATACCAAAGGAAAAGTATCCATTTGTTTTCGCCCCTTTCTTAGTTTACTAATGCTTTTCTTATACAATCTTTGAATATAAGTGGAGCAGACAACCTTTTACAACATTGTTCCTTAATCGCTATAGACTAACACCTCATCACCTTTCCATTCATATTTAGCATTGAGCCCGGCTTCTTTGGTGATTTTGTTCATATACTCAAATACTTTTTCTCCCCTTTCATCCCTTTTAAGGACCTCCGGTTGCCCTTGCTTATTAACCAAACAAGGCAAATAGCTTGTCTGAATTATCTTTTTGTCTTTTATTAGGCATTTGCCTATAATAGTATTTATTGCCTCCGGATGAAATGGATATGTTGGATACTCCGGATCAGGCTCAAAGCCAAATATTTCTCTCCTTTTTCTAACCCATGAGTTAGGATCCTCATTAGCCTTCGGCGCAAGTCCGGGTCTATAATTGACCAAATTACAGAGGCCATGGAAAATTACCTTTCCTTTGTACAGCTCAATCCCTCGGAGAATATGCGCATGATGCCCCACAATAACATCAGCACCTGCATCGATTGCCGCATAAGATACCTGTTGCTCATATGCCGCTAATTTTACCGGAACATGTACAATACCTTTATGAAGGCTAACGGTTAGAATATCACAAAGGGGCCGAAGCTTTCGGATATCGTCTATCATATTGCCTAATGTTTCAGGCTCAGCCCAGGTATATATGTTGGGAGGTCCTCCGGGAGTTGCATAGTCCAACTCATAATGAGTTATAATTTTTACATATGCACATCCCGCCTTTTCCTGGCTCGCCCACGTCTCTTTGGGCCCAACACAGT
>JAAYOY010000067.1 GCA_012520035.1 Bacillota bacterium | reverse complement strand
CCAAAACCCAGCAACAACCCTGAGGCAAGCCCTATGTTATGCGGTAAAAGCCTTTGCCCGAAAACTACGGTGGTGGAAAATGTAGAGATTAGTGACGCCCCAACAACAAAAGCTAAAACGTGAATCCAATTGCCGCTTAAGTGTAAAAAAGGATAAACCGCAATTAGGGATATTATCATGGAAACCAGCAGGCCGTTGCGCCCGCCAAAACGGTCGGCAAAAGGCCCGCCCAAAATGGTGCCTATTGCTCCCGCAATAAGAAAAGTACTGATTAAATATTCCGGTTCGGCAATGCCTTTGAAGGCGGGAAAATAAAAGGGAATAAAATAAACCAGTCCGGAATGTATCCATGATCTTACGGTAACGTACAAGATCAATATTATTAAGCTTCCGGCCTTAATCCTGCTGCTGCTCTTATGCTGTTCTTTTTCTTTCTTTTCTTTCGGGGAATTTTCCGCAAGGATTTTCTTAAACTTGGGCAATAAAAACATAAAGACCAGGGCAGCTGCTACTCCCGGAATCATTACTCCATGAATTGAGCCCAGGCCGGAAAAACTCAGGACGAATATGGCCAGCATGGGGCCAAGGCCAAAGCCGATGTTGCCTCCTACCGAAAAAACCGCCATTGAGGCTCCGGCCTTGCTGTCCTCGCTGATATAATGAGCCAGCTTGGAACCTTCCGGATGGTATCCCGCTACCCCGATACCACTCAATAGTACCACGAACAACAGTAATCCATATGAGTTTACTATTCCGGTCAGTGCCAGGCCAAAGCCGGAAAGAAAAAGACCCAGGGGCATTAGCCAGGGCATGCTGTAACGGTCGCTGAGCACACCAAAAACAGGCTGGATAATGGCTGAACTGAAGGTAAATGCAAGTGCAACGGTCCCGACTTGAAAATAGTTTAGATTTAAGCTTTGTGCCAGCAGGGGTGTTATGATAGGCAGGACACCCTGCCCCAAATCCACAATAAGATGGCCGATGCACAAAATCCATAAATACGGGTTTATCAATTATTTCGCCTCATTTCTACATTCTCAAATATCCTCAAACATCCTCAAATAACCCGAACGTCGAACATTCGCGAACAAATTATTGCAGGGTTTATTGGGCTCTTTTTAACGACAAGGAGATGCGTTTTTTCTGCAGATCTACGGATAAAACCTTCACTTTGACGATATCCCCGACCTTTACTATATCTAGAGGATGCTTGACGTATGATGTGGAGAGTTCGGAAATATGGATCAGGCCGTCCTCGTGGACGCCGATATCAACGAAGGCTCCAAAATCTACAACGTTACGGATGATGCCCTGGAGTTCCATGCCTTCTTTTAAATCCTCCAGTTGCAGGATGCCTTTTTTGAAGACCGGTTGCGGGAGGTCGTCACGGGGATCCCGCCCGGGCTTGACGAATTCCTCCAGTATATCCCTTAATGTAGGTTCTCCCACCTGCAGCGCTGCTGCCAGTTCTTTAATATTATGCTGCGGCAGGGAAAAATCCTTCTTTCCAAGATCGTCGGCACCAATGCCCAGCATCTCCATGAGCTTTTGGGCCGTGGTGTATGATTCCGGATGGACTGCGCTGCGGTCAAGATAGTTTTCCGCATCGGGAATCCTTAAAAATCCCGCGCATTGTTTAAAAACGGCAGGGCCAAGTTTGGGTACCTTTTTCAGTTCAGCACGGCTTTTAAAGGAGCCGTTTTCTTCGCGATAAGCTACTATGTTGGCGGCCACGGTTTTGTTGATTCCCGCCACATAGGCCAGCAGTGCCGGTGAAGCGGTGTTCAGGTCCACGCCAACCTGGTTTACACAGGATTCCACAACGCCGTCCAGGGCTGAGGCCAGTTGTTTTTGGTTAACATCGTGCTGATACTGGCCTACGCCTATGGAACGGGGGTCTATCTTTACCAGCTCTGCCATGGAGTCCTGCAGCCGGCGGGCGATGGAGATCGCGCTTCTTTCGGCAACGTCGAGTGCCGGGAACTCTGCTTGGCCAAGTTTGGAGGCGGAATAAACGCTGGCACCTGCTTCGTTTACTACGGTGTAGGCAAGATTGAGATCATATGCTTCCAGCATTTCGGCGATAAAGGTCTCCGTTTCGCGCCCTCCGGTTCCATTGCCGATGGCGATGGCATTGAGGTTGTGTTTTTTGATCATTTCCAGAACGGTTTGGGCGGATTTTTCCTTTTCAAGCCGGGGCGGGGTGGGGAAGATAACGGCAGTTTCCAGCAGCTTTCCTGTTTCATCGACGCAGGCGATCTTGCAGCCGGTCCTTAAGCCGGGATCGATTGCCAGGATTCTTTTTCCCCGGACAGGCGGGACCATCAGCAGGCTTCGCAAATTATCCTGAAATACTTTCAACGCCTGTTCTTCGGCCTTTAGGGTAAGGGCGTTGCGAATTTCTCTCTCCAGCGAGGGGAAAAGCAGCCTTTTCCAGCTGTCGTTTATCGCCTCCAGCAGCTGGAGCCGGGCGTTGTTGTCATAACCTTCTTTGATATAGAATTTTTGTATGAGCAGCAGGATTTTTTCTGCGGGAACCTCTATTTTTACCTGTAAAACATTTTCTTTTTCTCCCCTGTTCATAGCCAGTATACGGTGAGGCTGTATTTTTTTGCAGGGTTCACGGTAATCATAGTACATTTCGTAGATGCTTTTTTTGTCGTTGTTCTCTGCATCCCGGCTTGCGCTGGATGAAATTATTCCTTCGTTTAAAATAAGTGATCGCAGCTGCGGGCGCAGTTTGGGCTCGTCAGAGATAATTTCGGCGATAATATCGCGAGCTCCGCTCAGGGCATCTTCGGCGGTGAGAACTTCCTTTTCCGCGTTGATGTAATCCGGGGCAGCTTGTTCCAGGTCCTTTTCCCCGGCCATGATCAATTGGGCCAGGGGTTCCAGGCCTTTTTCCCTGGCGATAGTGGCGCGTGTTCTTCTTCGCGGCCGGAACGGGCGGTAGATGTCTTCGAGAGCGGTTATGCCCGCGGCGTTTTGCACGGCGGATTCTATTTCCGGTGTGAGTGCATCCTGCTCCGCCAGGAGCCGGAGTATGTCTTCACGTCGCTTTTCCAGGTTGCGTCGCTGGGCAAGTTTTTCTGAAAGAAGGCGCAGTTCTTCGTCAGTCATGCCCCCGGATATTTCTTTCCGGTAACGCGCGATAAAAGGAATTGTATTTCCTTCATCCAGCAGTTCGACTACTCTGGAGACGTTATGATATTCCAGGTTCAGCTCTGCGGCGAGGCTCCCGAGGATCTTTTTTTCTGTGTTTTCTGTTTCCTGATACATTAAAACCTCTCCAATCCAAAAATGTATCCCAATATGGATATTCGTTTGAAATCTATAGGGCACTATGGAAATAATTATAACATGATTTACATTAATTGTCTTTTCAGCTAAACTTATTTAATCTTCCACCTTAGTATCCCCTGAAACTGCTTCCCACCAAAGCCTATTTCCCGCCGGTTTGGGTAAAGCATACTTAAAGAAAATAAGCATCAAAATCTCGGGCTGTTTAACCCCAAGTTTAGTAGGTTAAAAGGCCGGGTAATTTTCCCGACAGGAAAAGGAGTTCAGAAAAGTATAGCGAAATACAATAACAATTCTGTTCTTTTTGCAACACTTACAATAATGCTATCCTAAACCGACTGCGCCGTATTCGCCTCCCGAAGGAGAAGTCCCGGGAGGATGTACATCAATCATCCGAGTCTGAAAGATATTGTACACTATTCTTAAGGCCCGGGCCAGCCGAATACTGGCAAAACAATTGTACTGGGGAGGAGAAAGAATGAAAAAAACAGATTTATTGGTAGTTGGGGGAAGCGCGGGTGGGATCCTGACTGCTACAATGGTGCGAAAAGCTTACGGAGAGGACGTGGATATTACCTTAATTCGCGAAACCGAAACAGTCATGGTTCCTTGCGGAATCCCATATATTTATGGAACCCTGCGTGATTTGAAGAAGAATATTATTCCGAACTCCGGGCTGATTAATGCGAATATCAATCTGATTATTGATAGTGCACTTGAAATAAACAGAAAGCAGAAAACAGTAACAACCGGGAAAAATGGAGTTGTTGAGTACAAAAAGCTGGTCATTGCTACCGGTTCTCTGCCGATTATCCCGACATTTATTCCGGGTCATGATCTGGATAACGTTTTTCCGATAAAAAAAGACGAAGATCATTTGAGCAAAATCTTTGAGAAACTGGAGTCGGCCCAGAATGTTGTTGTAATCGGGGGAGGATTCATCGGCGTAGAGTTTGCAGAGCAGATAAAAGTATTAGGCAAGAATGTCACGCTGATTGAAATGGCGGATTCATGCTTATGGCAGGCCTTTGACAAGAAGTATACAGATGACATTGAATTGATGTTAGGCAATAATGGCGTTCATGTGATGACAAACACTAAGGTAAATAAAATACTTGGTGAAAAATCTGTAGAGGCCATTGAATTGGAGGGAGGCCGGATTATCCCAGCGGATATAGTTATCTTGGGGCTGGGAGTGAAACCTAATAGCGCATTAGGAAAAGAATGCGGACTGGAAGTAAACGCCAGGGGCGCGATTATAGTTGATCAATATATGAGGACTAGCGATCCCGATATTTTTGCTGTTGGCGACTGCGCAGAAAAGAAATGCTTTTTTACAGGAAAAGACGTACCGCTGCTGTTGGCTTCAACCGCGGCAATGGAAGCTAAGATAGCCGGCAGTAATGCATTCCAGTTGAGGTTAATCCGTGCTAACAAAGGAACGATAAGCACCTTTTCAACAAAAATATTTGGGAAAACGTATGCGGCAGCCGGTCTTACGGAGACTAGAGCGAGGCAGGAAGGTTTTAGTCTTATGATCGGCGAATTCAAGACCATGGATCGCCACCCTGCCTCTTTGCCCGATGCACAGGCAGTCAATATCAAATTAATTTTCTCCAGGTGTTCCGGCATTATTCTTGGGGCCCAAATCTCCGGCGGAAACACAGTTGCTGAGATAATTAATATTTTGAGTCTGGCTATTCAAAAGAACACTACAGCTACTGAACTCAATACCTTTCAAGCGGCAACACATCCTTTGGTTTCACCATCTCCCATCACATATCCAATAAACGCAGCCGCTATGAATGCCATAGCTACCAACTGCAGCCATCTCAATGAAGAGTTGGTGTTTTGATTTAATACCGGTAATTTACGGATCTCTGGTTGATATTGTTTAAGACGACGCTTGGGTCGAAGAAGTTGCCGGACCTGTTGCCCGGTGATTGTAATTCCTCTTTATGGAAATAATTATAACATGATTGAAATTAATAAAATAATGGAGGTCGAAAATGACAAAGGACGGTTATCAGAAAGAAAATGGCGGTGGAGACGGAGGAAAAATAATCAAGCTGGCCGATTTCGTGGAGTATCAGCAAGGAGCTGTAGTAAGCAAAGAGGTAATTAAAAAAGGGACAGGAACAGTTACACTTTTTGCTTTTGATGAAGGGCAGGGGCTTAGTGAGCATACTGCGCCGTTCGATGCAATGGTCTATGTAATTGACGGTGAGGTTGAAATAGTTATTTCCGGAGAGAAGTATATGCTTCAGAAAGGCGAAATGATAATAATGCCGGCCAATCAACCGCACGCTCTTAAAGCGGTGAAAAAATTCAAGATGATGCTTACGATGATCAAGTCCAACAACTAAAGCAGTTCAATCGCTAAAGCCAGGGAATTTTGTTTAAAATATCGCCCCTTAACACGGGCGATATTTTTGTCCTTAACGGTTCCGGCACGTCTTTTAATTTTTTTTCGTCGATCATTTTAATTACCTTTGTTTCTACCTTAAGCTTTATGGCCAGCTCCCTAACCGTAAAACCCTGGTTTTTTCGCAGCTCCTTAACGGTTTTATTGTTTATCCTGAAGTTTTTAAAAAAGAACAAAAGATCACCTCTTATTCAGTCTCATAAGATATTCTCCAGCGAACTTCAATTAACCTTTAACCATTTTTAATAAAAAGGGCGGGGATATTTTTCGCTGTAATCTTTCGGATCAGGCTGCAAGCAGACATTCAAGGAAGGGATTTTATATTTTTCATGGAATTAGTAAATATTATAGAAAGGTATAGACAATGCTATTGTGTAATACTATATAACTCGGGTTTAGAAAAGGGTGAATGACAGGTGAAACTGAAACCCAGGTTATCTGGAGTTGCATCCCTTGTTCCTTCAGGCTCAGTTGTTGCCGATATCGGTACGGATCATGCCTATTTGCCCGTTCATCTCGTTAAGGAAAAGTCCTGCCCCCGGGTTATTGCTGTGGAGAAATCTCCGGGAAATTGCAGAATGGCCATGGAAACTGTCAATCTTTTTAATCTGAACCATCAAGTGGAAGTACGCTGCGGAGACGGCCTGCTTGCCCTGCAAGAGGCTGACGGTGTGGATGTGGTGGTTATCGCAGGTCTTGGAGGTAAAACTATCTGCAGGATGCTTATCGCTGCGGGTGACCGGATCCGGGGCTATAAAAGGATGGTGCTGCAGCCCATGGGTGACCTGCCCCTGGTCAGGCGCTGGCTGGTGGCGCACGGTTTTTGCTTTCCCGAAGAAAAGCTGGTAAAAGAAAAAGAACATTTCTATGAGATTATCGCCGTTGAAAAGGGGAGGCAGGAGGTTGTTGAGCCGCTTTTTCTGGAACTTGGGCCGACCCTTCTTAAAAAGAAGGACCCTTTGCTTGTCCCCTGGCTTGAGCATAAGCTGAAACTTTACGAAAAGGTAATCGGAGGACTGCTTCGCTCAAGGGATGCCTCGGATGATCCCCGAAGACGTTACTTTTTAAACCGATATGAAAGGTTGAAGGGAGTGCTGGAGGATGTTTGCCGCGGGAAGTGATATTGTCTCTTTTATTGAAGAGCTTGCCCCACCCGAATGGGCTTTAGAAGGTGACGCCAGCGGGCTGCAGTGGGGTGATCTGAGGCGAGAAGCGGAAGTAGTGCTTGTGACGCTGGATTTTTCCGAGGAAGTGCTGGAAGAAGCGCTGCAGCTTGGTGCCTCGTTTGTTTTTTCCCATCATCCTTATTTATACCGGCCGTTGAAAAAAATCGATCTCGCAAACAGGCGTGAAGCTCTTGTTGCCAGGGCACTGAAGGAAGGGATTACGCTTTATGCCGCACATACCAATCTTGATGTTGCGCCCGCAGGAGTCAGCCAGGCCCTTGGCGAACTTTTTGGATTAAAAGAAATGAAGCCTCTTTGCCCGACGGGAAGGGAAGTGCTGGAAAAGTTGGTTGTCTTTGTTCCCGAAGGGTATGAAGATCGGGTGCGCGGCGCTCTTGCCGGTGCGGGGGCGGGTTTTTTGGGAAACTACAGCCACTGCACTTTTCAGGTCCTCGGGACGGGAACATTTTTGCCGGAAGAGGGGGCTTCGCCTTTTATCGGGGCGCAGGGCACCCTGGAGAAGGTCGCCGAATACCGCCTGGAGACAATCTATCCCGGCCGCTTACGGAACAGGGTGTTGGAAGCTCTTTTTGCGGCTCATCCCTATGAAGAAGTAGCCTACGATATTTATGCGTTGAAAAATGAAGGACAAGTATGGGGCCTTGGAAGGTGCGGGGTGTTTGAAAAGCCTGTTCAACTTAAAGAATTGGTAAACCGGTGCCGTGAGCTGCTCGGTCCCTGCCCTGTAAAAATAGCGGGGGATGCGGAAAAGATGATCGCTAAAGCAGCGGTTCTGGGGGGCAGCGGCTCGGATTATATTGGCCATGCTTTGCAGAGCGGCGCGGATGTTTTTATCTCCGGCGACATTAAATACCATGATGCCCAGGAAGCTGTCCTTTCAGGGCTCGCCGTTATCGACGCCGGGCATGAAGCTACGGAAAGGCCGGTGATTCCTGTTATTGCTGAGTTGTTGGGGAAAAAAATAAAAGAAGCGGGGCTGGCAACAGAGGTTATTGCGTCCCGCATAACCGGTGCCCTGTGGTGGCTTGAGAATTAAAGGATAGGAAACGCTCCTATCCTTTTTCTTTATGGTTTGTTATATAATCTAATAAAGACGGGAGATGGGTTTATGGAACAGTTACAGTTACTGTGGGAACTGCAGGAAATAGAACGCGAGATTAGACAAAAGGAAAAAGAACTGCAAAATTTGGCCAGTGTGATAAAATACAAACAACAAAAGACAGCTTTCCTTGATTTTTTGGAGGAAAAAAAGAAAGCGGAAGAAAGATACGCCGGGGAGAAAAAAAGTTTGAAGCATTACGAAATTGAGCTGCAGAATATCTCGGATACACTTAAGGAACTAAATTCTGAGCTATATAGTGGTAAAATCAGCAGTGCCAAGGAACTGGAAAGCCTGGAAAAAAAAGTGCGCTCCAAAGAAAAGGAGAAGTCAGATCTGGAAGAAAAGATCCTGGCTTCTATGGAAAACCTGGAAAACGGTGAAAAAGAAATTGCGGAATTAAAAATCAGGGAGAAGGAAAAAAAGGAGGCGCTCCAGAAATCTAATACTCATGCACGAAGGGATGTTGCGAATGTCCGGGGCGAGCTTGAATTGTTAAAGGGGAAACAGGACGAGTTGATGAGAACTATCGATGCTCATTTAATCAGCAAATACAGGGAGCTGAACAATCGCTTGCAGGGCAGGTGCATATCGCTGGTAAAGAAAGGTTTTTGCGGTGTTTGCAATGTTTCGCTACCCTCTTCATTCCGGTCACGGATGCTTACCCCGGGAGAACTTGTATTTTGCGAGAACTGTGGTTGTCTCCTTGTCCCGGGTGATTAATTAGAGGTTTAGAAAGGGGATCGTTCATGTCCGTTATGAAAACGGGAAAGAAAAAAACCGGCAGACTTGCCAGAAGAAAAATTGTTTATTTGATTATCGCCCTGATGCTGGTAGGAGGACTGGTGCTCAGTGCCACCTACGGTCTTTTTAATTACTTTTTTGGCGGGGGAAAACTGGCTTATCAGGCCGGGGGTGATGAATACCTTTACGGCTTGTTACAGCAAGCCGCTGAACTGGAGAAGGCCGTAAAGAAGGACCCCTCGGTAGTGAAAAACAAGGTGGAGCTCGGTGATACCTTTTATGCAATATGTATGTACTATTATATGAAGCAGGATTTGAAAGAGATGGAAACCTATGCAAAGAAGAGCAGGGAATTATATCTGGATGTCCTGGATGAGGAGCCGGAAGAACCGGAAGTAACGCTAAACATAGCCTTGCTGGCATTATTGGAGGGAGATGGTGCGCAGGCGGAGGATTATTTCAAAAAAACCCTGGAGTTGGAAGAAACGAATCCCGATGCGCACTTATATCTGGGCAGCGTGTTATATTCCAGAGGAGAGGAAGAGGAGGCCGTTACTCACTGGGAAAGGGCGCTGGAGCTGGCGGAGGACGGCTCCCCGGTTGCACAGACTGCCGCCTATTATCTCGACCTTTCCAGGGCAGACGAAAATGAAGAAGAAGGGGTTAAAAGCGAAAATAACGGAAGCAATAATGAAAATATTAATGATAGTAACGATTAGCTCGGTTAGCTCTGCTAAGTTAAGCAGAATAAACGCAAAAATTTAGCCGGGCTTGAATCAGGCCCGGAAAGGTAGTATAATCAATTTTGGGAAAGTTGTTCTCTCAATATGCGGGAGTAGCTGGCGGCCTGGTGGCGCCCGCGGACTTCAAATCCGTTTGGTGGGCTGATGAGGTCCATGGTGGGTTCGATTCCCATCTACTCCCGCCATATATTTAATAATTGAGTGGAGGCTGGGGATGAGCGAGGAATTTGAAGCACAGGTTATTAGCAGTCATGTCGTTAAGTGTCCTGTGTGCGATGGAAACCAGGGCGTTGTGCTGGTGTGGAATGACGGCGATGTTGATTTTATCTGTATAGGATGCAAGCATAAAGAACGTTTAAGTCTGGATTAGGATATTTTCTACATTAATCAGCTTTTTCAGAACTGCAGGCCGGGATGGCTTTCAGGCCTGCAGGTTGAGATTTTTTTGCTTTTTACTGATGCAACCAGGCATTGTACCTTCTTTAACTTAACCGTATCAGGTTAGTTTAAGGACTGGCTGGTTTTTTTATGCGGCCGGGGAAGGATTCCGGCATAAGGAATACCATCAGCAGTGCAATAGCGATACTTACGATATACAAAATAAAGATAGCGCGAAAGGCCAAAAAAGCGGAGCGGCTTTCCATGAAATAATCCAGGAGATAGCCGGATACACCCTGGAAAACGGCCACACCGATAAACATACCTGCATTGACTGTCCCCATAGCTGTGCCGGCAATTTCCATCGGGAAAAGCTCTTTTGCGCAGCCGATATTTATGAGGAAGGTTATGCTGAATATTCCTATGGCAAAATAAAGCAGGGATGTTAATATCGGGCCGGGATAATTGGTAAAGGAGGCAAGGGCTATCCAGGTAAGAAGCATGCCTGCCGTTCCGATTAAAAGCACCGGGCGGCGTGCCCGCAAATAGCGGTCGGATAATATTCCCCAGAAAAGCCCGCCACAGATCATTCCGATGGAGATGAACATCAAATGGGTGCCGGCAGTCTCCCGGCTGATATTAAAGCTATCCTGCAGGTAAGACGCTCCCCACAGGCCGGTGAAACTGAAGAGAACCCCGTAAACCAGAAAAGCCCAGATTGCAAAAGGCCAGAAGAAGGAGTATTTCCAAAACTGTTTACCGGCAATGCCTGAAGCTGTAACTGCCGCTTCCTGATGCACTTTGGGGTCATCCGTGATTTCCTTTCCAGCTTTTATTTCCTGTTCCGGCCGGGGCTTCATTAAAAACCAGGCGAGAATAGTAAAAAGCAGCAAAATTAATCCCGGCAGGACAAAGGAATAGCGCCAGCCTATGAGTTCCACCATTACAGCCATAGGGTAGGTGGAAAATAGTAGTCCGAGGCAGCCTATCGCGTTGATAATACTGGTTAATGTTGCAAATTCTTCAGGGCGATACTCCGTAGAGAGATATTTAAGTGCCGGAATCCATATGCCCGCTGTGCCGGCTCCGGTGATTATGCGGGCCCATGTGGCCATCCCTATACTCTGCGAGAAAGCAAAGAGCAGGGTGCCGGCAACACCCAGCAGTCCGAAACAGAAAACAGTAAAGCGCACCCCGATGCGATCAGAAAGCATTCCGACGGGTATCTGAGCTGCAGCATAGGCATAAAAAAACCCTGCCGACATCAGCCCCAGGGAAGCAGCAGGCACTGCCAGGTCAGCCATAAGGTCTTCTACGATGATAGCCGTGCTTGCCCGAAGAAAAAGAGCAAAAATAAAAAGCAGGCAGAGAACACCGAAGACCAGCGTTCGCTTTGGAATACGGTTCATCTCCAACATCTCCTCCCAAATGAACTAAAGATAGAGAATATTTTGAATACCATTTGACCTATTGTTGTTATTATTCTGTTAGCTTTACCAAAACCCTGCACCAATAATTTGAAAATCTATAAAAAAAACCCCTGATTTCTGGTAACCGGCCATTTTTAAAGTTATAATAGAGGTGGCAAAGAGTCTGAGAGGTAATCCAGCAGTAGCAAAGGGGGAAATAACTTGCCTTTGGATTTTAAACAGCGTTTCTTTCGCCTTCTGCCGGCAGTGGATAAAATATTGCGGGAAAAAACACTGTTGGAGGTTGGGGAGAAGGTTCCCCGGGGTTTAATTGTGGAAGCGGTGCAGGATGTTATCGCTGAAAAAAGGTCATTTATTCGCCGGGCTGCTTCAGCAAATGAATTGGAACTTTTGGATTTATCCTCTGCAGCCCTGGCCGGGGAAGCCCAAAGGAAAATTGAGGAGAAAGCGGGGTCTAATTTAAGGCCGGTTCTAAATGCTACCGGTGTTGTCTTACATACCAATCTCGGACGTTCTCCCCTCGCCCGGGCTGCGCTGGAAGCTATCAAAGCTGTGGGTGCTTCTTACAGCAATCTTGAGCTGTCTTTGGAATCAGGCCGGCGCTCTTCCCGCTATGACCATGTAGAGGAACTTCTCTGCCGTCTAACCGGGGCAGAGGCGGCCCTCGTGGTCAATAATAATGCCGGGGCTGTATTCCTGGCGTTGAACACTCTGGCCCGGGGAAAGGAAGTTATTGTTTCCAGGGGGGAGCTCGTGGAAATAGGAGGCTCTTTTCGCTTGCCCGAGGTGATGACCTCCAGCGGGGCGGCGTTAGTGGAGGTCGGCACCACTAACAGGAGTTATTTAAAAGATTACAGGGAAGCGATTACCGAAAATACCGCCCTGCTGCTTAAAGTGCATACCAGCAATTATAAAGTAATGGGCTTTACTGCTGCTGTGCGCTCCGGATCCCTGGTGGGGCTGGCCCGGGAATACGGTATTCCTGTTATGGAAGATCTAGGCAGCGGGGTGCTGATAGATCTGTCAAGGTATGGCCTTCCTTACGAGCCGAGGGTCCAGGATCTTGTGGCAACAGGTGTTGACCTGATTACTTTTAGCGGAGACAAACTGTTGGGGGGGCCTCAGGCGGGCGTCATTATTGGTAAAAAGGTATTTATCGGCAGAATTAAGAAAAACCAGCTGACCCGCCCCCTGCGTGTGGATAAGCTGACACTTGCAGCGCTTGAGGCTACGCTGCGCCTTTACCTGGATGAGAATAAAGCTCTGCAGGAAATACCCATTTTACGTATGCTTACTCTTCCGGTTGAAACGTTGAAAACCCGGGCCAAAGGGCTGGCAGCGGAACTGGATGGTAAGGTTGGGTCTTTCTGCCAGGTTGGGACATCCCAGGAGAAAGCAAAAGTTGGCGGCGGGTCCCTGCCGCAGGCTCTTCTCCCCAGTTGCCAGCTAACCCTGAGGTATCCGGGTATAAGCGCCGGTAAACTGGCGGAAAGGCTAAGGCAGGCCAGACCTCCGGTTATTGTCCGGGTAAAAAGGGACATGGTGTTGATAGATCTCCGCTCCATCAGTGAGGAAGATGATAGATTGTTACTGGACACTGTTGCCGGCTTGCTGCAGGAGATGGATTACGAAAACAATGGGGGCATGGTGCGAAAATGATTATTGGGACTGCTGGACATGTGGATCATGGCAAAACAGAACTGATCAGAGCTCTCACCGGTGTCGATACAGATCGTTTAAAAGAAGAAAAAGAAAGGGGGATCTCCATTGACCTTGGTTTTGCCCCTTTCAGGCTTCCCGGAGGACGTCTGGCGGGGGTGGTTGATGTCCCCGGACATGAAAAGTTTATTCATAACATGCTGGCGGGAATCGGCGGGATTGACCTTGTGATCATGGTGATTGACGCTACTGAAGGAGTAATGCCCCAAACGAAGGAGCATCTTGATATACTGGAGTTATTGCAGATAAAAAAAGGCCTTATAGTAATTACGAAAATCGATCTGGTGGACAGGGAATGGCTTGAAATGGTAGCCGAAGATGTCCGCGAAAGCCTGGAGGGCACCTTTCTCTCCGCTTCACCTGTTCATTTTGTATCATCTTTAACAGGAGAGGGAATTGATCAGCTCAGGGAAGATCTGGGACGGATTGCGGAGACTGTATCCGACAGGGATAAAGATGCCCCTTTGCGTATACCGCTGGACCGGGTTTTTTCGGTTGCCGGTTTTGGAACGGTGGTTACGGGTACCATTTTGAGCGGAACCGTAAAAGAAGGACAGATGGTCGAGATTGTACCGCCGGGCAAGGAGTTCAGGATAAGGGGCGTCCAGCTGCACGGTGAAAATACGGGTCTGGCTTACGCAGGCCAGAGGGTGGCCTTAAACCTTGTTGGCCTGGAAAAAAAAGAGGTTCTAAGGGGATGCGTGGTTGCAACCCCCGGTTATTTTGGGACGACCCGTACTCTGGATGTCAAACTAAAACTTCTTGGCTCAGCCTCCAGGCCTCTGGAGAACACATCCCCGGTTCATTTTTATCTCGGCACGGCCAGGGTGGTTGCCCGGTTGTACCTGCTGGGTCGCGATGAACTGGTGCCGGGTGAAGAGGGATATGCACAATGCCGTCTGGATAAACCTCTGGTTGCCCAGAGGGGCGACCGCTTTATCATTCGTTCTTATTCCCCGATGGTTACTATCGGAGGGGGAATCGTCCTGGATGAACGCCCCCAGCGCCATAAAAGATTTAAGGCCGCGGTACTGGAAAAACTGCAGGACCTGGAAAAAGAGGACCCCCTCCCCTTTGTGCTGCAAAAATTAAGGGCTGCCCGGGGAGGGACATTGCAGGAATTACACCAGTTAACAAAAATGGGGACCGACCGCTTAAAAGAAATTTTGGACAGGGCAGTTGAAGAAAAAAAAGTTGCCCGCGCCGGTGATTTATATGTTGCTGCTGAAACCAGGGAAGAATGGGCGACTTCGGTAATAAATAAGCTGGAACGTTTTCATCAGGAAAAACCCTTGCTTCCCGGTATGCAGAAGGCGCATCTTCGCGGGGTGCTTCCCCAGAAAGTTACAGGACGCATATATGATGCTTTTCTGAAATATTTATTGGATAAGGACCTGATAGATATTAGAGAGGAGCTGATTTGCCGCAGGGGTTTTTCCCCCGAACCTGCACCTGTGCAGGAGAAAAAGCTGGAAAAAATACTGGAGCTTTTTAAAAAGGGAGGATTAAACCCGCCGCCCCTTAAGGAATTGTGGGCGGAAACCGGCATAAAAAAAGAGGAAGGTGAAAGCTTTCTTGACTTTTTGGTGTATAAAAACCTGCTTGTTAAGATAAACGAGGACGTTTATCTGCACGGGGAGATTTATAATCGTTGCCTGGAGGTCTTAAAGGATTACCTGCAGAAAAATTCCCGCATTACGCTGGCACAGTACCGGGATTTGATCGGGAGCTCCCGCAAGTATGCCCAGGCCCTTTTAGAGCATTTTGACGGCTGCAATTACACAAGGAGAATAGGTGACGAAAGAGTCCCCTGGAAGCTTTTGAACCGCTGACCCTCTACTTGTATTGTGTCATGTAGAGGTAGATCAGTTGATCCAGTTTTCTGCTCAGCATATGGGTTTTGGAAGAGCATAGGGGGGTGTTTGTTCTTAGATCAATACTGCAGTTAAGTTCTTCCCTGATGTTTTCAATTTGAGAAAGCAGATTTTTTTCCAGAACATTCATAGTATGTAACCTCGCTCTCCGGGTGCTTGGCTCAAAAACCCTTTTTGTTTTTTGTATAACCGGGGTTCAGAATCCTTTCATAGTTTCCTAAATTGACAAAATTTTTTATTAAAGAAAATAAATCCTAGTTATATTAATATATTCGACATAAAACTATTAGCTCCTTTTTTATTTAGAAATTATTTGATACAGAATATATGCAACCATTCCATAAATACTAAATATGGGACAAACAAAATAAATCTCTTAAGTACAATAAATTAACGCTACTAAGAAGGATTTTATTTCTTTAACGTCGAAATCAAAAGGGGTAGCGTATGCGTTGGTTTAATAATTTGTTCTTAATGCTTTTTCTTAATTGTTTGTTGACCAGGCGGCCGCAAGGGAGGTGTGTTCAAGAACAAATATTTAAAGAATGTGGTTTTATAACGGGAGATGATGTTTTATAAGGTTCAATTTGAAGAAAGAGTTCATCAATCTAAAAGGGATAATTTCATCTCTAGCGAGGTATGAAGATGAATACAGAAACTCAGAGTTTTATTCAAAAATATGATTTGCTGGGATGCGTTCAATGCGGGAGGTGTACGGGGGGATGTCCGGAGGCTATGCGGACGGGTTTAAACCCGCGGCGCGTTGTATATGATGCTCTTGAAGGGAATGTGCCGGACGAACTGGCCAAATTGCCGGAAATATGGGATTGTACAACATGCAACACCTGTGCAGCCAGATGCCCCAAGGGACTGAAGCCTGTAGATGTACTTATCGGTTTGAGAAATATTCTTGTTGAAAGCGGAGTTCTTCAACCAACGGTGCGCGATGCCCTGGAAAGCGCTTTTCGGGAAGGCAACCCCTGGGACAAACCGAGGGCAACCCGCGGCGACTGGATGAAGGGCCTGGATGTTAGTATAGCCGAGCCTGGTGAGAAGGTAGAAAACCTGATTTTTGTGTGCTGTACCATTTGTTACGATCCCAAGGTACAGGTTATAGCTAAAAACCTTGTCAAGATTTTGAACAAGGCCGGCGTTGACTATGGTTTTATCGGAGATGATGAAACCTGCTGCGCCAGTGAAGTTTATAACCTGGGTGAAGTGGGGGAAGAGGGACTTTTTGAGATGATGGTGGAAGATAATACCGAGCTGTTGAACAGCTATGAGGCCACCAGGATTGTAGCCATTTCTCCCCACTGTTATTCTGCTTTAAAGAACCAGTATCCAAATCTCAAGGCTGATGTTATTCATTATACACATCTTGTGAAGGAACTGCTTGAAGAAGGGAAGCTTGAGCTGACCGGGGAACTTCCCAAAAAGATTGTCTTCCATGATCCCTGCTATCTGGGCAAACAAAACAATGTTTACGATGAACCGCGCTATATTTTAAGCCGGATCCCCGGAGCGGAAATTGTGGAATTTGAACGCAGCAAAGAACGTAGCCTCTGCTGCGAGGGCGGCGGAGGAAAAATGTGGACCGAATCGGATTCTAAGGAGGAACGCCTGGCGGAAACCAGGGTTAAAGATGCAAGGGCCCTGGGTGCGGAAATACTGGCCGTTGCCTGTCCTTTCTGTGTTTTAACTCTGGATGATGCCCTTAAGGCCAAAGGGTTTGAAGAGGAGATGCGTGTAGCGGAGATCCTGGAGATACTTGGTGATTTAATCAAGGAATAAATCAGTAAAGCAATAGTAGGAGGGTGGAAAGGATTATGAATACTTTTGTCTGTATTAAGAGGGTACCGGATACCTCTGAGGCAGAAGTGAAGGTTGATGCTTCAGGAAAGGATGTCGACAGCAGCAAGTTTTCTTTCGATATTAACGATGCCGATAACTATGCTGTTGAAGAAGCGGTCCTCATTAAAGAGGCCAAGGGGGGCACGGCTAAAGTCATCTGTGCGGGTCCCCAGGATGCCGATGTAATGATCCGTATGGCCCTGGCCAAGGGATGTGACAGCGCTATCCGTATTGATGACCCGCGGATTAATGTACTCGATCCGTTGCAAGTGGCGAAAGTACTGGCTGCCGCAATTAAGGGCCAGGAATTTGATCTGGTTTTAACCGGCTGTATGGCAAATGATGACGGAGCTATGGCTGTCGGGGTTGCCCTGGCAGAGGAACTGGGTGTACCTCATGCCGCTATGGTTAAAAAAGTTGAAGTTGGAGACGGCAAGATTAAGGTTCAAAGGGAATTGGAAGGCGGTATCGGCGAGGTAGTTGAACTTACTCTGCCGGCGGTAGTTACCATCCAAACCGGTATCAACGAACCCCGCTATGCACCGATCAGAGGAATCAGGCAGGCTCAGAAGAAAGAATTAAAAGTGGTAACTATTGATGACCTTGGTCTCGATGAAAATGAGGTTAATGAGGCCGGTTCTCTGATTGAACTGCAGAAGCTGTATATCCCCGAGGTGGTTTCCAATGCCGAGATAATTGAAGGAGAACCGGAGGAAAAAGCAGAGATTATGGCTACCAAGCTGGTGAAGGGAGGGCTGCTCTAAAATGGGAGATATTTTTGTATTAGCAGAACATCGTCAGGGAGAACTGCGTGATATTTCACTGGAGATGCTTACAAAGGCTTCCGAACTTGCTCCCAAAATGGGTGGCGAAGCTGTGGCGGTACTTATTGGCAGCGGGGTAGACTCTTTTGCCGAAAAACTCGCCGGATACAGCGATAAGGTTTTATATATTGATGATCCCCTTTTTGCCGATTATAACTCTGAGAAATACCAGAAAGTTCTTGTGGAGTTGCTAGACAGTTATAAACCTGAGATGGTAATGATCGGCCATACCACGCAGGGGGTTGATCTGGCCCCGGCGCTGGCTGTAGAGAAAAAGATGCCCTTTGTTGCAGACGTGATCGAAATCGAGCATGTTGACGGCAAGCCCCGGCCGGTACGCCAGTTCTACCAGGGTAAAGTAAATGCCGATATTGCTTTTAAGGGCGATGCTCCTTATTTGATTACTTTCAGGGAAGCTACCCTGGAGGTTCCCGATGCTTCGAAACAGGGGAAAGTAGAAAAAATCGATTCCCCATTAAAAGAAGACATCGAATACCGCAGGTTTATTGAATATGTCGAAGCGGAAGTTGGCGAAGTAGATATTACCCAGTCCGAGATTCTGGTGGCCGTAGGCCGTGGTGTCAGGGAAGAGAAAAACATGGCCATGATCGAGGAGCTGGCGAAGGCTATTAACGCCGATATCTGTGGTTCCCGTGCTGCCACCGATGCAGGCTGGCTGCCCCACGACCGTCAGGTAGGAACCTCCGGAAAGACGGTTAAGCCAAAGCTCTATATCGCTATCGGTATTTCCGGGGCTTTTCAGCATCTGGCGGGCATGAAGGCTGCAAAAACCATTGTGGCAATTAACAAGGACCCTGAGGCTCCAATCTTTACAGTAGCCGACTTTGCTATAGTTGATGATCTTTTCAAGGTTGTTCCTAAATTGACAGAAAAACTGATTGAGTTGCGGGGTTAAAGGGCGGCTGCATTTTTGCAGCTGCGGTTATCAGCAGTTATTCTGTGTTGGAGGATGAAAGAGAGCAATGAACAATAAACCCAAAATTGGCGTATATGTCTGTCACTGTGGGATTAATATTGCCAAGACGGTGGATGTTGAGGCAGTATCGGAGTTTGCTTCTCGCCTGCCCAATGTAAAAGTGGCACGTAACTATTCCTATATGTGTTCTGACCCCGGACAGCTCTTGATCAGGGAAGATATCAAGAATGAAGGGTTAAATCGCGTTGTTGTGGCCTCTTGTTCTCCGCGGATGCACGAGATGACTTTTCGCAAAACTCTTGCGGAGACAGGTCTCAATCCCTATTATTTAGAGATGGCCAATATCAGGGAGCACTGTTCCTGGGTTCATGAGGATCGTGAGGAAGCTACGGAAAAGGCCAAAAAGCTGGTTTTTTCAGCTGTTGCCAAAGCGCGGCTTCTGGAACCCCTTTATGAAAATGAAGTTGAAGTTGAACCTGCAACACTGGTAATCGGAGGGGGTATAGCCGGGATCCAGGCAGCCCTGGATATAGCCGATGCCGGTTTTAAAGTCTACCTGGTAGAGAAAACTCCATCAGTCGGCGGGAGAATGTCGCAGCTGGATAAAACCTTCCCAACGCTGGACTGCTCGGCCTGTATTCTTACCCCCAAAATGGTGGATGTGGCCAGCCATCCTAATATTGAGCTGCTGGCTTATTCCGAGGTAGAGGAAATCTCCGGGTATGTAGGCAATTTCGAGGTTAAAGTGCGCAAGAAGGCCCGTTATGTTGATGTGAACAAATGTACGGGGTGCGGTGTTTGTTCTGAGGAATGCCGCCTGGCCGGCAGGATCCCCAGCGAATTCAATGCCGGAATGGGGAATAGAGCCGCAATCTATCTTCCTTTCCCTCAGGCTGTCCCTGCAAAATATACCATTGATCCGGAGCGCTGCCTGATGCTGACCAGGGGAAAATGCGGTAAAGGCCCCAAATGTGAAGCTGCCTGCGCAGCCGGCGCGATTGATTTTAACCAGAAAGATGAGATCGTGGAGTGTAAAGTAGGTGCTATTATCGTAGCTACGGGTTTTGATGTATTCGATGCTGCCAAAAAACCCGAATACGGTTACAACGATTACGACAATGTTATAACCGCGCTGGAACTGGAGCGCCTGGTGTCGGCTTCCGGCCCAACGGGAGGGAATATCGTTCTCGGCAAGGGAGAGGACGCTTTTGTTCCCCAGGAGGTAGCTTTCATCAGCTGTGTCGGTTCCCGCGATAAAAGTGTAGGTAACGAATACTGTTCCCGTGTATGCTGTATGTATACGGCAAAGCTCGCCCACCTGGTGAAGGAAAAATTGCCGGAGGCAAATGTAAGGGTTTATTACATGGATGTCAGGGCCTTCGGAAAAGGGTTTGAGGAATTTTATGACCGGGTTCGCCGGGAAGGGGTCCGTTATATTCGTGGCAATCCGTCTGAAATATTCAAAAGGGGCGATAAACTGGTTATCAAAGCGGAGGACACCCTCAGGTCGACACCCATTGAAGATGAAGTTGACCTCGTGGTCCTGGCGGTAGGACTTGAGCCGCGCCGGGATGCCAGGCAGATAATCGACCTGCTGCGCTTATCCCAGTCTGCAGATCGCTTCTACCTGGAAGCGCACCCCAAACTTGCACCTGTTAATACAGCAACCGACGGGGTTTTCCTGGCCGGGTGCTCACAGGGGCCGAAGGATATTCCGGATACTGTTGCCCAGGCCAAAGGTGCGGCATCTTCTGCACTTGTACTGCTCTCCAGCGGAAAAGTGAAAATTGGTGCCCAGATATCCTTTGTCAATGAAGCAACCTGCCGGGGATGCGGCTATTGCGTTGAAATTTGTCCCTACGGCGCTATTGAACTGGTGACTGTTAACCGTATGGGTAACATGGTCCAGGTTGCGAGGGTTAACGAAGCTTTGTGCAAGGGATGCGGAGCTTGCTCTGCCGGCTGCCTCTCCGGTTCTATCCAGCAGAAGTCCTTTATGGACAGGCAAATACTGCCACAAATAGCTGTATTGGGGGGCGTAAAATGAGCGAACAATATGATCCTAACATTGTAGCCTTTTTATGTAACTGGTGTTCCTATGCGGGCGCTGACCTGGCCGGAACCAGCAGGACGCATTACCCGGCCAACATTAATATCATCAGGGTTATGTGCAGCGGAAGGGTAAACCCGTTATTTATCATCAATGCTCTGCAGCAGGGCGCTGACGGGGTGCTGGTCTCCGGATGCCATCCCGGCGACTGCCATTATATGGAGGGCAATTTCTATGCACGCCGCAGGTTTGGCCTGATGAAGGAGCTGCTGGAGTATGTGGGGGTGGATCCCAAGCGTTTCAATATGAGCTGGGTTTCTGCTTCTGAAGGTTCCAAGTGGAAAGACGTTGTGGAAGATGTAGTCGAAAAAGCAAAAGAGGCCGGTCCCTTTGAACAATTCCGGCGGAATAAGATCAACTGGTAGAGGAGGAGGATCGCTTGGTAGATCTGGAAAAACTCAAAAACGTTGCCAAAGATACTGTCTCCCGGGAAGATGTTAAATACCTGATTGGATGGAGACAGGGGACCTATGGCTTCAGGGTATCTCCACTTTTTATGACTGAACCGGAGGATGCAGATAAGCTTATCTTTTCACCCCTTTGTGTAAACAACCTGGCGACCTATCTCACGTTAGCAGAGAAGCTTCCGGTACCCCGGGGGGCGGAGCCCGATACCCGAAAAGTTGCCCTGATGGTTAAAGGTTGTGACAGCCGCGCTGTTGTCCAGCAATTAATAGAAAAGGGCATTGAAAGGGAGAGCGTGCTTGTAATCGGCTGTCCCTGCCAGGGGGTTTTGGATTTAGAAAAAGTGGAAGAAAAGTTCCCCGGCATCCATTCTCCAGTGGATGTCCAGTGGGGAGATGATAAGTTTATTATAAACTTGCCTGATGGGCCGCAGGAGGTCCCCAGGGAGGAATTGCTGGCAAAAAAATGCCTGAACTGCCGTTATCCCAATCCTGTAATGTCCGATGTAATGCTCTGGGAAGAGGTAGAGGCCTGGGGTAACGGAGAATATGCAGATGTTAAAGAACTGGAAGAAAAGGACTCACAGGCGCGCTGGTCGTTCTGGCAGGATAAATTTGAAAGCTGTATAAGGTGTTACGCATGCCGCAATGCTTGCCCCATGTGTTATTGTGAGGATTGTGTGCTGGATAGGCTTAACCCGCAGTGGATTTATCGTTCCAACAATATTTCAGAGAATACGGTATTTCACCTGGCAAGGGCTTTCCATCTGGTGGGGCGCTGTATTGAATGCGGCGAATGCGAAAGGGTTTGCCCGATGGGTTTACCGCTTATGACTCTGAACAGGAAACTTGTAAAAGAAGTCCGCGATAAATATGACTTTGAGCCCGGGCTTGATCCCGAGTCCAAACCGTTCCAGTCCAGCTACCGTCCCGATGATCAGGAAGACTTCATTCTCTAGAGGTGGGTGCTATGGATAGTAAGAAACTAACAAAAGATAAGTTCGGCGGTTTTATTGATTTATTAAGCAAGCAAAAATTGTATGTTCCTCAAATGGCAGGGGAAACGCTCAGGTTTGCTCCCGTGGATTCGAAAGATGAGGTAAACCTTGTCTTTTCCAATACGGCCGTGCCTCCTAAGAGCGTCCTTTTCCCGCAAACGGAAACCTTGTACGAGTATGAAGCGGGCGGTACAGAAATGATAATACCGGAAGGGCCGGAAGAGAAGGTGCTTCTGGGAGTAAGGCCCTGTGACGCCAGGGCGCTGACCATTGTTGATAAGCTTTTTTCATGGGATATCGATGATCCCTATTATCTCAAAAAGCGTGAAGCTACAACGATCATCGGCCTGGCCTGCCAGGAGCCCGGTATCAACTGTTTCTGTACTTCCGTAGGGGGAGGACCTGCCTCTACAGAAGGCCTGGATCTCCTGCTTACTGATCTCGGTGAAGGTTATCTTTTGCAGCCCTTAACAGAAAAAGGAGAAAAACTCTGCCAGGATGCCGGAGAATTGCTTGTTGATGCAGCGGGGGAGGATAATCAAGCTGCAGACAAGGTACATCAGGAAGCTGCGGAGAAAATCGTCAGAAATATTAATGTGGACGGTATTCCGCAAAAATTGGAAGATCTCTGGGAGAGCCCGCTCTGGAAAAAAGTATCGGATGCCTGCCTTGGTTGCGGTGCATGTACTTTTCTTTGTCCAACCTGCCACTGTTTCGATATTCAGGATGAGATGGAAGGTTTTGAAGGACGCCGGTGCCGGGTCTGGGATTCCTGTATGTTTAAAGAATATACGCTCCATACTTCCGGACATAATCCCCGCCCCACACGCCGGGAGCGGACCCGTAACAGGGTTAATCACAAATACTCTTATTTTGTGAAAAACTTCGGAACAATTGCCTGTGTGGGCTGTGGTCGTTGTATAAATAACTGCCCGGTCAACATTGATATTCTTGACATTTTATCACAGGTTGTTAAGGAGGCACTATGAACGATAACTTAAATCCCTATAAACCTGAAATAGTGACTGTCGAAGACACCTGGTTTGAAACGCAGGGCGACCGCGCTATAAAAACCCTTAAAGTTGTCTTTGACGATGAAGAAAAAAGGGAAAGCTGGGAACATCGTCCAGGGCAGTGTGCCATGATTGGTGTACTGGGTGTAGGAGAAAGCATGATCTCGATCTCCTGTTCGCCCACGGAGGGTAAATTCCTCAGGTTTTCCGTCATGCGGGCGGGTAAAGTTACACAGGCCCTGCATGAGCTTGAACCTGGTGATAAAATGACAGTACGCGGCCCTTACGGAAATAGCTTTCCCGTAGATGATTGGAAGGGGAAGAAGATTCTGACCATCGGTGGCGGTATCGGGCAGGCCCCTCTGCGCCCGATTATCGAGTATGTGAAAGCAAACAGGGGGGATTATGAGGATTTGACGATGATTTACGGCTCCAGGACATCGGCGGACCTTTGTTTTAAAAAGGAATTTGAGGCCATGAGGGAGCGTGATGATGTCAATATTCACCTTTCTATCGATATAGAAGAGGAAGGCTGGCCTCATTATGTTGGGTTTGTTCCCTCTTTGCTCATGGAGGTAAACCCGTCACCCGAGAACACAATCGCTGTAACTTGCGGACCCCCCGTCATGATCAATTTTGTCCTGCAAAACCTGAAAAAATTAAATTTTGCTGATGAGCAGATTTATACTACCCTGGAGAACAGGATGAAATGTGGCTTTGGAAAATGCGGGCGCTGCAATGTAGGAAATCTATATGTCTGCAAGGATGGTCCTGTTTTCAGTTATGCTACGCTAAAAGCGGTTCCGGAAGCATTCGCTTAACAACCGGCTTTATATGCAAAAAAAATATAGGGGCTTTAGTTTAAGCTCCTATATTTTTTTTAGGCACATATTTCTTTTCCTTTCTATAAATACTAATAAAGATCCGGCAGTTCCGGTCCGTATCTGCTGCTGGCGGTTCTGCGGGGCTTGATTTAGAAATTCTTGCGCTTTATAATAGATGTGGAAAGGTGTGATATCAGTGGAACATTATGGGCAGGTAATGGAACTCAGAGATGATAAGCGGGCTCTGGTTAAAATTCGCCAGCACCTCTCCTGCGGGAGCTGTGGCCGTTGTGCGGGGTTTTTTGGAGATCCTGAAGAAAAAAATCACTTTCTGGTAGAGGTTTTTAACCCTGTCGGAGCACAGAGAGGAGAACTGGTACGCCTGGAATCCAGGTCTTCGGAGGTAATCCTGGCTGCTTTTCTGCTTTACCTGTTACCCCTGGCGGGGCTACTGGCGGGGATTTTTGCCGGGCGGAGCCTGGCAATCGCCGGGGCATTTAGTGGCAGCCCCGATCTGTGGGGTCTGGGTATCGGACTTTTGTTTATGATTGGTATTTATCTGATCCTGCGGTTGCAAGAAAAGAATTTGAGGCGTGGGAAACGCTTTAAAGCGATGATTACCGCCGTTGTTGATGAAGATGAGATTCCGGAGGATCTGGTCCCGGCCAAATAATCAGGGGCCGGCGTTTTCGGTGCAATTATACAACGTATGTAGATAAAATATGATAAAATTAGACAGATATCGACAATACTGGCAAGGAATTATTGCTATTGCATTGTTGCCTTCTTTATGTTAAAATTATCTACAATTGAAGCTGTACCTCATCTCTTATACCTGAGGTGGGGTAGAGGTGCGGCTGGTCATAAGTATGCCGGGGAAAGTTGGGCCTTGATGAAACGTGCAAAAAGGGGCCGCCGCCGAAGTTTTTAGCTTGCCCAGGAGCTAAAAGCTGGTCTGCTGGTGAATAACTTGCAGACTGTCACTGCAAAAAGGCCCATTTTTGCGGTGGAGTGCTATTCCATCAAGGGCGGAAGAGGTTTGCGTGAGCTGTTTCAACGGCTGGCGGTTGGACCTGTTAGTCGTTTTTTATTTTTCCAGGGGAGGTTTTTAGAATGATCTTGGCAGGGACCTTTAAAATAAACTATAAACAGCACCTGGAAATTGGGGGCTGTGATACCGTCGATTTAGCCAGACAATATGGAACACCGCTCTATGTTATGGATGAAGAACTAATCAGGGATAATTGCCGGCGCTATCTTCGTGCTTTGAAGAAAAACTACCCCCGGGGGAAAATTATTTATGCAGGAAAGGCCCTGCTGGTAAAAGCAATGGTGAATCTGGTAAAAGAGGAAGGGCTTGGCCTGGATGTAGTATCGGGGGGAGAGTTGTATACCGCTTTAATAACAGGTTTCCCCTGTGAACAAATTTACTTTCATGGAAATAATAAGTTGCGGTCGGAGATGAAAGAAGCCCTGGAGGCAGGTGTTGGGAGAATTGTTGTTGATAGCATCGCTGAGCTTAAGGAGCTTGCCGGACTGGCGAGGGAGTACAACCAAAAAACCCCGATTCTCCTCCGTGTAAAACCAGGGATAGAAGCGCATACCCATGATTATGTCCGGACGGGACAGGATGATTCCAAGTTTGGCATTAGTTTGTCCGAGGCTCCGGATGCCGTTCGTTTTGCCCTGGATCCGGATTCTTTTCTTGAGCTTATGGGTTTCCACTGCCACATCGGTTCTCAGATACTTCAGCTGGAACCTTTTCGCCTGGCGGCTGAAGTAATGCTGAAATTCATGTCCGATATAAGGGCGGAAACCGGTTTTGTCGCTCGGGAACTGGATATTGGCGGAGGGTTGGGCATACGTTATCGTGAAGAAGATCAGCCGCCGTCGATCGAAGCTTTTGTTGAGAACATCGCCGGCGCTGTCCGGAAATATGCACAAGAGTATAACTATCCGCTGCCGGAGCTAATGCTGGAGCCGGGGCGCTCTATTGCAGGAGAGGCCGGCATAACCCTTTATACGGTAGGGGTTGTCAAGGATGTGCCCGGGGTTAGGCGTTTTGTTTCCGTCGACGGAGGGATGATGGACAATATTCGCCCCGCGCTTTACGGGGCAGGTTACGAAGCAGTGCTGGCAAACAAGGCCGCGCAGGAACCGGCGGAGACGGTCACCATTGCCGGTAAAGCCTGCGAATCCGGGGAT